>JAAUUR010000255.1 GCA_012031045.1 Leptolyngbyaceae cyanobacterium SM2_5_2 | reverse complement strand
GTTTGCAAAGCAATGGGGCAGATAATTCGAGCCGCAGGCTACGACTATATCTCAATAACTGAAGGATCAAAGGCCATTCCAACCCTGCTGGCCAAGCCGCCCGATCTGGTATTTTTAGATTTGGTGATGCCCGACACAAATGGTTATGAAATTTGTAGCAATCTTCGTAAAATTACCCGGTTCAAGGAAATTCCAATTGTAATTTTAAGTGGCAATGATGGCCTTGTCGATCAGGTACGAGCCCGCTTACTGGGGGCCACTGATTTTTTAAGCAAACCGATGGAGCCAATCGTGATTCTTTCGGTTATTCGTAAACACTTGAACCATCTTGTTCATGCCTAGGGCTGTAAGAGATGGCTTATTTTTGGAGGTTAACCCAACGTAAAGACGAAGCGATCGCCTAGCCCAGACAGAGCCCATTACTGTTCACCCTATTATTGTCAAGGAAAAATTATGAGCAAGATCCTAGTGGTTGAAGATAGCCTAACTGATAAAGAAATTCTCACCCTCTGTTTGCAAAATGGCGGCATCACCGTATTGACCGCCCAGAGCGCAGAGGAAGCATTTGAACAGGTTAAGCATCACCAGTTTGACGCCATTATTCTAGACGTTGTGCTGCCCGATCGCAGCGGCTTTGAAATTTGTCGAGAGCTAAAGGAAGATGACTCTACCAAGCAAGTGCCGGTGATCATCTGCTCAACTAAGGGCACGGATATGGATAAATTTTGGGGTATGAAACAGGGTGCCGATGCTTACCTTGCTAAGCCCATTGATCAAGACGAATTAATGAAAACTGTGAATCAACTTGTTAAGGCCGCTTAAGCCCAAATTTACCCCCTTGTAGACGGAGCCATAGGTTATGACCACTGAAGTTGAGGCCATAATTTTTTCTGAAGCTGACCAAGCTTTAGAAATATCTATGGCTACCGATAATTCATCTCTAGAGGAGCAATTTCTACAGATATATCTCTGGCCTGAGTTGCCACTGTTATTGCCGGTTCAAAACCTGGTGGAAATTCTTAAGCTTAGCTTAAACCAGGTAGTGCCTATGTTTCAAATGTCGCCCTGGGTGATGGGGGTTTATAACTGGCGCGGCGATATGCTGTGGGTTGCAGATTTAGGCCATTTTTTAGGTCTGGCTCCCTGGTATGAACAGGCTGAACCCACAACTAACCATTCGGTGGTTGTGCTGAATACCTCTGCCTCAGCTACCTCCCTGGCCGGAGAAGCGCCGACTAGTCTGGGGTGCCTGGTTAGGTCGGTGCAGGGAATGGTAACTGGCTCTGTCCAGAAAATTCCATTGGGGGCAGACCTGGGGGAAATTCCTTCTAGTTTGATGCCGTTTTTGAAGGGTCGTTTAGTAACTAAGGAAGGTCAGAGTCGATTTATTTTAGATGGTGTCGCGGTGCTGGAAATCATGGCCCAATCGCATCTTTAATTCAACTTAATTTCACACCATAGGTTTATTGCTATGACTCAAGTTCCGTCTCTACCTAAATCATCTAAGCCTGGCCAAGAGGCTGAAGCTGCGAATTTATCGTCTCAAAGCGGGTTGAAATCAACCCTGTCTTCTGTCAAAAATCAAGACTTAAAATCTTTATTTTCGGGTTGGAGTTTAAGGCAGCAATTATTAGCTACTGTGTTGCCCCTAGCCCTAACTCCGCTGGTGATTGAAGGTGTAATTGCCTATGGATTAGCCCAGCAGCGTAACCGGGTTGAGGTTGGTCAGGAGTTGCAAGGTCAAGCCCTGTTAGCCAGTGAAACGGTGATCGAAAACCTGACTGAATCCATTGTATTTGCCCAGGTCTTTTCGGACAATCCACTGGTTCTAGATAAAGTTAAGCGCGATCGCAAAACGGCTGAGGAGCAGCGCCTTGTCCAGGTTCCTACGGAAACCCTGGAAGCTCGGTTTATGCTAACCAAACAGCTAGCACCTAACCCGGCTTTTAATGCTTATTTGAGTCAGGTAGCCGAATCTAAAAAGTTTGCTGAAATTATTGTGACTGAGGCCAATGGGTTAAACGTGGGCTACAGCAGCATTCCCTCTGATTTTGTGCAAAGGGATGATAGCTGGTGGGAACAGGCCAAGAACCAGGAACGCTGGTTTAGCGCACCTACTTATGATGAATCTACCTTTCGGGTAGGCGTTAACTTTAGCCACGCCATTCGAGACCCTAAAACCGATCAGTTTTTGGGGGTGGCTAAGTTCTTCATCACCGCCCTGGAGTTTGAGCAAATTAATGCCTACTTGGCCAACGCTGGATTACAGGGTTCTCAACAGGTGCAACTTCTTGATCCAGGCTCTCGGTATGTATTGGCTAACTTTAATGAGCAGGGGCAAGAGGCTGCCCTCACTCCTCGCTCCCTCGACCTCAGTGGTGGTGATGTAGTGGCTAACCTGTCGGCTCGGCTGATTGAGGCCATGCAGACCGAACCTCGGCCAGAGGATGCCGCTTTGCAGCAACAGTTGCGCTCAGAATTTTCGGTCAGAAATCTGGAGGTTATCACCGCTAGCCTGCCCGGTGGTGATGATGGCCTGGTAGCCACCTTTATCTACGACGGTAAGCATTACGCTCTGGCTACGGTGCCTCAAATTAACTGGGTGGCCGTGGCCTCCATCAATAATTCCGAAATTCGAGCCGCTGGGCGCGAAAATATTCTGCTTTTGGGTTTGTTTATCTTGGTTTTGGGTGGCATTACGGCGGCATTAACCGGTGCCCTTTCCCAACAGATTTCTGCCCCGCTAGATGACCTGGCTGGCAAAGCCCAGGAAATGTCTCAGGGTAACCTGAATGTGCGGGCTGAGCCTTCTGGTTCCTCCGAGTCTCAAACCCTGGCTCGCACCTTTAACGAACTGGTATCGCGGGTGCGCAGCTTTTTGCGAGAGCAAACCCTCAACACCCGACGGGCTAATTTGGCGGCAGAAATTACCGGGGCTGAAGTAGTTACAGCTTCCGATCTAGCGCCTGTTTATGATCGTCTGGTAACA
The DNA here is from genome assembly GCA_012031045.1 of Leptolyngbyaceae cyanobacterium SM2_5_2. Lineage (GTDB taxonomy): Bacteria > Cyanobacteriota > Cyanobacteriia > Phormidesmidales > Phormidesmidaceae > Nodosilinea. The sequence continues at coordinate 4,943 of JAAUUR010000255.1, read as the reverse complement.
GAAGCGCGAGATATCTTAATCACCGATCGCATGGTTGTCTACCAATTCAACCCCGATTGGAGTGGCCGCATTGTCGCTGAATCTGTAGAGACAGATTTGCCCAGTGCCTTCGAGCAGCAATTGAGCGATCCCTGCATTCCCCAAGCAACCCGCGAAAAGTACCAGGCAGAAGGTATATTGCAGGAAAATCACGTTGCTACCGCCAACTTCCACCCTGAGCATAAAACCCTCCTGCAAAATCTAAAGGTTAAATCCATCCTGGGGGTGCCTATTGTTAGCCAGGGACAGCTTTTTGGCCTACTAATTACCCACCACTGCCGCGCAGAACACGCGTGGCAATCGACCGAAATTGATTTTCTCAAACAAATTGGCTTGCAGTTGGGTCTGGTAATTGAACGGGTTAAGCTGCTCGAACAAACCCAAGACCTGGCCGAAGAACAGCGGCAAATTAAGGAAGGATTGCAGCGCAATGCGCTGCAACTGCTGATGGACGTTGACCCCGTTAGCCAGGGGAACCTGACCGTGCGCGCTAAGGTGACCGAGGATGAAATTGGTACCGTGGCCGACTCCTACAACGCTACCATTGCCAGCTTACGGAAAATTGTGGTGCAGGTGCAGGAGGCTTCTCGCCAGGTGGCTGGTACAACGGATGTTAACCAGACCTCGGTGCGCACCCTGGCCGACTCAGCTACTCAGCAGGCCGATATTATTCTGGCTTCCCTAGACCGGGTGCAGGAGATGGCTAACTCGGTGCGCCTGGTGGCCACCAACGCCGAAAAAGCTGAAGCCGCTGTGCTCCAGGCCGAACAAACCGTGGCCCAGGGTGATGACGCCATGAACCGCACGGTAGAAGGGATTTTGGCGATTCGAGAAACGGTGGCGGACACGGCCAAGAAGGTGAAGCGCCTGGGCGAATCCTCCCAGAAAATTTCTAACGTAGTGAACCTAATTAGCGGTTTTGCTGCCCAAACTAACATGCTGGCCCTGAACGCCTCCATCGAGGCTTCCGCGCGGGCGAGGGCGGACGCGGCTTTGCGGTGGTTGCGGAAGAAGTGCGAGAACTGGCCCGCCAGTCTGCGGAAGCAACCACCGAAATTGAGAAACTGGTGGCCAACATTCAGGCAGAAACCAACGCGGTGGTTACGGCCATGGAATCTGGTACTGAGCAGGTGGTGGCCGGTACCCAACTGGTGGATGAAACCCGCCAGAGCCTTAACCAAATTACCGCCGTTAGCCGCCAAATTAGCGACCTGGTAGCGGCCATTGCAGAGGCCACCGTGGTGCAAACCCAGGTCTCTGAGGTTGTCTCCGAAACCATGTCTACCGTAGCCGCTACCGCTACCGAAAACTCCACTGCGGCTAACCAGATGTCGGAATCCTTTGCTCAGCTGAAGGCGGTGGCCGAAGCGCTCCAGGCCGAGGTCGGTCGTTTCAAAGTCAGCTAAGGGTTAGCCGTGATGGGTCACAACCCATCACGGCTAACCCTCCCCTCTCCCCCCTCTTCCCTTTCCCCCTCTGCCGCCATGCCTACCCACCCCGACATCCGCGACCAGGCCTACCAGTTCTTTCTGGAAGAAGCCCCAGAACTGCTGCAAACCATTGAATCTGGGTTGCTAACCCTGCGCCAGGGGCGCGATACGGCGGAGGTACACCAGATTATGCGGGCGGCCCATTCCCTCAAGGGGGGAGCGGCCAGTGTTGGGTTGGAACCCATTAAAGCCATTGCCCACCGCTTAGAAACTCTGTTTAAGGCGCTCTACAGCGAGTCCTTAACTCTGGATAGCGAGTTGGAAGGTCAGATGTTGAGCGCCTTTGACTGTTTGCGCCGCCCCCTTACCGAACAACTCACCCAGGGTTTTTTTGATAGCGAGTTGGCGCTGGCTCAGGCTGAGCCTATTCTCCAGGGGTTAGAGACTCAGCTAGCCGGTGCCATTGCGGAAACGGAGAACTTTATTCCCAGTTCTTCAGATTTGGGGCTTGACATGGCGACCTCCATTTTTGATGTGGATGTCCAGCAGGGATAGAGCGCCTGGTGGCCGTGCTTAAGCAGCCCAACACTTACGAGGTAGCGGGGGAACTACGCGCCCAGGCGGAAATCTTCCTGGGGTTTGCGGAGCTTTTGGATTTGCCCGGTTTTGCCCAGATCGCCCAGACAGCCCTGCAAGCGCTGGCCACAAATCCTGATCGGGCGGTGGAGATTACCCGGCTGGCTCTGGAGGATTTTCGCCAGGGTCGGGAGGCGGTGTTGACCCAGGGGTCTGCCATTGGCGGGGAACCCTCGGCGGCCCTTAGCGCCCTGGTAATGGAGTCTGCCGTTTCCCCAGACTCCACAGCATCGGCTCCAGAACCATCGCTGGCGAAACTTGAGCCTCAACTCTCATCGGTGGACTGGTTAACTACCCTGTCCACGGAGGCTGAAGCGCTGGAGTGGCTGGCCCAGAACCAAGGGCTCACGGCTGCGGGGCTAGGCACCCTGGAGGATTTGAGTATTCAGCGGCTCCTACAACCGGAGCAGGCGGTGGAGACCTCGGCTGAACAACGGCCCGGCGCCACCGCTTCAGCTTCTCTAGAGGCTCTGTTTGGTGACCCGCTTACCCAGGTTGATGGGGCTGTATTTACCGCTGGTGAACCACCGCTAACTTTAGTGGCGGAGGAGGCGGGTACCCCACTGGCGGCATCGTCTGGGTTGGCCGCTACCAATGCCGTTGCCGTTACCGCTGATACGGCGGCCCTACCCCTGACCCCAGGGTTGACGGTGAGGGTAGATACCCAGCGGCTGGCACGGCTAGAAAACCAGCTGGGTGAGCTAACCATCAACCGCAACGGCTTGGCCCTACAAACCAACCAAATTCGGCTGGCTTTGAAGGATTTGGTGGGTCGCTTTGAGCGTTTCCGTACTACGGTGGAGCAACTGCAAGGGGTGTCTGACCAGATTTTGATTGCCCCAGAACGCCAGCGTCAACCGGTGGCCATGGGGGTGGCCAGGGCTGACGCTGCTGTTGCAACGGCTCGCGCTCTAGGGTTTGACTCCCTGGAAATGGATACCTACACCGCCCTCTACACCTACACCCAAACCCTGCTGGAGGAAATGGTGCAGCTGGAGGAGGTGGTGGCGGATATTGCCCTGTTCAATCGCCAGTCTGACCAACTGCTGGGCCAGCACCGCAAAATGCTGTCCCAGGTGCAGGATGATTTGATGTATGCCCGCATGGTGCCGCTGGGGCAAGTGTTTAACCGCTTCCCACGGGTGCTGCGCGACCTGGCCAACACCTACGGCAAGCCCGCTGACCTCACCCTGGAAGGGGTGGATTTACTGGTGGATAAGGCGGTGCTGGAGAAGCTTTACGACCCCCTGCTGCACCTGCTACGCAACGGCTTTGACCACGGCCTGGAACCGCCGCAGGAGCGCACCCGCCAGGGCAAACCGGAGGTCGGCCAGATGGCGGTGCGGGCTTACTACCGGGGTCGCCAGGTGGTGATTGAGGTAAGCGACGATGGCCGGGGGCTAGATCTGGAACGGGTGCGTCAGCAACTGGTGAACCTGGGTTGGCTGTCGGCGGCGGCGGCGGCAGAGGCCAGGGCTGACCAGCTTTCGCGGTATATTTTTGAGCCCGGCTTTTCCACCGCCGAGCAGGTGAGCGAACTATCGGGCCGGGGCATTGGGCTGGATGTGGTGCGCGAGCAAATTCGCCTGCTCAAGGGAACGGTTACCATACAGTCTGTAGTTGGGCAGGGCACCCAGTTCATTCTGGCCCTACCGATGACGCTGAGCATCGTCAACCTGCTGATTTGTTTTGTGGGCTCTACCCCCATTGCCTTCCGCAGCGACAGCATTAGCGAAATCCTCATCCCCCGTGCCGAGCAACTTACCCAGCAGGGTGATCAAACCTTGATTGCCTGGCAAAATCGTCAGGCTTTGCTGTATCGCCTTAGCGATCTGTTGGCCTACCGCTGCCTGCTGCCCGAAATTCCCCTCAGTCAGGTGCTGGCGGCGGTGCCTTCCCCCTCTGACTGGGAAGCCCCCGTGCTGATCCTGGGGCGGGGCGATCAGGTCTTTGCAATTCAGGTAGACCGCCTGGTGACCGAGCAAGAATCGGTGATTAAGCCCTTTGGTACAGCCCTGAGCCCGCCGCCCTATGCCTACGGCTGCACGGTGCTGGGGGATGGTAGCCTGGTGCCCGTGATCGACGGTAATGCCTTTTTAGACTATCTGCTGAACCGCGAACTGGCTGAGCGTTCCGGGCTAGAACCGGCAGATTCCCTAGCGGCCCAGACCCACCAGGAACCACCCCTCTCCCTGGCCACCCTACAGCAGACGACGACCGTGCTGGTGGTGGATGACGCCGTTACCTCCCGCCGCACCCTGGCCATTTCCCTGGAGCGGGCGGGCTACCGGGTGCTCCAGGCCCGCGATGGTCAGGAAGCCCTGGAGCAGCTTCAGCAAAACTCTGCTGTGCGGTTGATTGTCTGCGATATCGAAATGCCGAACATGAATGGCTTTGAGTTCCTCACCCAGCGGCGGCAGGATCCCTCACTGGCGCAGATTCCCACCCTGATGCTGACCTCCCGCAGCAACGACAAGCACCGCTGGCTGGCGATGCAGTTGGGCGCTACGGATTACTTCACAAAACCTTACCTGGAGCAGGAGTTCCTGGCGGCCATTGCCGACCACATCAAAACGGCCCAGGCTTAAGGCGGTTTCTGAATCATGAAATCCCCCCGTAGGATGGGCAATGCCCTTTGCCCATCCTACGCAGCGAGAAAATCTTACCTAGAAACCTCCTAATCAACTCGGCTAAAGTAAACTGCCGCCGCAATGATTAAGCTCAGTAAGGCCAGCGGCACCCAGAGCGCATTTGCAGTCATCATAGGGCTAGCCCCGGTGATTGTGGTGAACTGCCATGACTGTATCCGATCGCGCCATCTTTTTGCAGGAGCGTACC
>JAAUUR010000254.1 GCA_012031045.1 Leptolyngbyaceae cyanobacterium SM2_5_2 | reverse complement strand
TACGCCCACTTTGATAATGAGGGCAATCTCCTGCAAGGCGGATCTCGGTGTGATGATGTTCAGCTCTATAGCAGGGCAGTGCGGTCAGCCCCAGATTACGCCCAGTCCAATCGGCTTTGAGGTAAGCATTGGCAATTGCGACGCCCTGTTTGACCGCAGTGGCAATCTCGTCCAAGGTGGTCCAATGTGTGATGACATCCAGCTTCATGAGGCTAGACAAGTGGCCAGAGACTATGTGTCGCAGCAGCAGGGCAGTTCGAGTCAGCCCCAGATTCATCCTACGGCCACCGGCTTTGAAGTGAATATTGGTGACTGCTACGCCCGGTTCGATTCCACTGGAACGCTGGTGCATGGTGGTTCGATGTGTGATGACATTGAACTTAATGAGGCACGACAGGCGGCCAGAGATTACGTCTCACGGTAGTAAACCACCCTGTACAATCGACCCTGGCTACCAACCTGCCGCCCGGGGCCAGGGTCTAGAATTACAGCCAGACGCCTCGGTGAGCATTCGTGCAATGGGAAGCTTCTTCTCCGTTGGCGGCATCCCAGGTTGTCATGCTCAACCCCTTTTGGAACAGTCCGGCCATATTTTGCTGGGCCAAACCAATGACCAGACGGTGCAGGTGACCTTGCTATATCCTGCGGAAATGGCCAACGCCTACTGGCCCGCCGCCAAAGCCATCCTCGATAGTCTGGAGTTTGAGCCCAGCCTGTTGCCCATTAACAGCCCTAAAAACCTCTAGCTGGAAACCATTTTGGGCTTAGTACAGCTGTAGCCATATACCCCAATTCTGAATCTTCAAAATTATGGCCTACCTACCCAAAAATCTCCTCTGCTGTCAGCCCAAACCCTGGCACCACGGTGGATTGCAGCGGCTCAGTGCCGCTGTAAACTTGGTCTTCGTACTGTCCATTCACCCACAGGCACAACGTCACCTGCCGGGTTTCTGGGTCAACAATCCAATATTCCGCAATGCCCCGCGCCGCATACTCCGTGCGCTTGTAGCGGTAGTCGCGTTCCCGATTGGCCTGACCGGGGCTAACCACCTCCACAACCAGGGCTGGGGGCGGTATGTCGCGGGTAATGGTGGCGCGAGTCGTCCCTGTCACTGCGGCCTTCGATGCTTCGGTATGCACTAGCAAGTCGGGAATCCGGCAGGTAGCGCGGCGTCCAGTAACTTCAATTTCCGTACCCCAGACGACCCAATCCGGCGGCAGATGCTGAATCAGTTCTAGCAGCAGTTTTCTGGCAATGCTTAAGTTGTCGTCACTTTCGGGAGGCATTTCCACTAAAACTCCATCCACAAGCTCATAGCGAGTGTCGGTGCCGTCGTCATAGGCCAGATACTCCTCGAAGGTCAACGCGGTGGATACGGACGAGACGGGTTGACTCATGGCTAGACATCGTCCCTAAAAATGGGTCTCATCGCAATTTTAACGAACCTGAGTTCGGGATTATCCTGCCACATCAGAAGACTAGCCCAGATTCCGTCAGACCCAGCCCAATGATGTTGGCTCAAACCACCGCCGGTTCCAGCATTTGAATAGTGCCAGTGGTGGCGTCCATTGCCACCATGCCGCCAATGGGCAGCGTCCAGAGGGGCTCCACATGGCCGATCCACGCCCCACTCCAGGCCGGAATGCCCAGGGGCTGGATGTGGTCTTGCAGAATTTCCTCTAGGGTAAGAGAAGCGTAGGTTTCGCCGGGGCCGCAGCGGGTGCATTGGCCAAACACGAACCCGGCCAGGCCATCTAGCACACCAGCCAGCTTGAACTGGGTCAACATCCGGTCGATGCGGTAGGGCGCTTCGCCAATGTCTTCTAAAAATAAGATGGCTCCGGTGGGATCGGGCATATAGGGCGACCCGACAATGCCCGAAATCACCGAGAGATTGCCGCCGATTAACCGTCCGCTGGCCCGTCCAGAGGTAATCGTTTGGATGCGGCCCTGATCGCGCATCAGGCGATCTTGATCGGCACCGAGCAGCGGATTGGTGTAGGTCAACTGCTCTCCCTGCATGAGGATTTGGCGCAGGGGCTCAACCTGGTCGGCGCGCCAGGCGGTTAACCCGTGGGGGCCGTGGAAGGTAGTCAGGCCGGTTTGAGCATACACGCCGAGTAAAAGGGCGGTAATATCGCTAAAACCAATCACAACCTTGGGATTATCCCGAATTTGGTCGTAATCCAGGTAGGGTAAAAATGCGGGCGCTGCCCCAGTCGCCACGAATGGGCATCAGCGCCGCTACGGATGGATCGGCAAACATGGCGTTGACATCGGCGGCGCGGTCTGTGTCTGGCCCAGCCAGGTAGCCGTAGCGGGCCAGGGCGTGGGGGCCGACTTTGGGTACCAGACCCAGAGCCTTGACGGCACTCGATCACCAGGTTGAGGCGATCGCGACTGCATCGTCACCCCCGCTGGGCTAATTATCCCCACCGTGTCTCCGGGCTGGAGGCGCGGCGGCTTGTGGCTGGCGGGCTGGGCCTGCCCTCGTCCTGGTCCTGGACTCAGGGAAAGTCCCACTGTGGCCAACCCCAATCCCGCCAATACCCGACGACGACGCATACACGCTACCCTAAAGCTCTAGTGCAGAGCATACATCAGCGCCTCCCATGACGACACAACTTCCCCCACCCCTCAGCCCCGATGCCTGGGAACGCCGCTACCAGGAGGGCACCACCCGCTGGGATCTAGGCCAGCCAGCACCAGCCTTTCAGTCGCTGTTAGGAGCGGCAGAGGCCCCTCGACCTGGAGCGGCCATTGTTCTGGGTTCCGGTCGTGGCTACGATGCTTTGCTATTTGCCCAGCATGGCTTTGATGTCACCGCCGTAGACTTTGCGCCATCGGCCATTCAGTCCCTGGCTGAGCAGGCTGAGGCGGCTAACCTGTCCCTCACCCTGGTACAGCGGGATATTTTTGACCTGGTGCCAGACCTGGCCGGGCAGTTCAACTACGTGATCGAGCACACCTGTTTCTGTGCCATAGACCCTTCCCTACGCCCGGCCTACGTACAACTTGCGGCTGATCTTCTGGCTCCCCAGGGCGAACTGCTGGCCGTCTTCTTTACTCACAACCGTGGCGGAGGGCCCCCCTTTGGGGTGTCGGTAACAGAACTGCACCAGCTATTTGAGCCCTACTTTGAGGTATTGACCTTGCAGCCCGTCGCCAACTCGGTGCCCTCTCGCCGGGGTGAAGAGCATTTGGGTCGTCTGCGGCGGCGGGATGGATTTATGGCCTAAATCCAGGCTAGAAATCAACCAATCGGGCTGGTTTCCGGTTGCAGCGTAGCGACTAGGATAGCCAAAATTTTGTCTACTTCCTTAATGAAGTAGCTGGCCGTGTCAATGCATGCTGTCCTGTCGGATAATTGCAAAAATTTCCACTCGTTCCCGGTCGTTACAGCGCCATAAATGGCGGTAATGGCGTTGCCCTCGCGTTGGTTGAATAGCCGCGCGGCTACCATCGTGGCAATGCATTGACCCAACCCACTGGGGATGCTCTCGTTTTTAGCCTCAACAATAGTCAGAACAGGGGCTGCCACGTAGTACTGTTCTGGTGAGCGGCTCAGAATAAAATCACACCGTCCTTCTAGGCCCTGGGCTGGCTCTACATCCAGCGTGGTGCCTGAGAAAATGGCAATTTGGTTATGCAATTGCCGCCGCACCTCCATCAGCACTGGCATCACTACCAGTTCTGACCGGGCCTTCTCGGTATTGATGGCGCTAGCTAGGGGCAGTTGATCCTTCAACGTAGCCCTAAGCAGGTCGCCAGGCGGAAGCGGGACGACCTCGGCAAATAAATCGTGGCTTTCATTGGTCACTAAGCCAAAGTCGGCTTTGACCTTGCTTAGCGTAAAGTTGCTGTAAGCCATAGGGCAAAAGAACGAAACATGAAGAACGAAAGAGAATATTGAAGGAATGGCCTTCTGACCTGGTCAGTGGCTTTAACTAGCGCTTCAGCATCTATTAAAAAAGTCGCGCCTAAAAAAGTCGCGCCGATTATGGAGATTCGCATCATATTAACGGTACTAGCCACAAGGTACTATAAATTCAACCCTATGATGGGAGAGGCCTGAAACCCATGACGGAACCCCTTGACCCAATTACCCTGCCACCCCTAGAAGATGCTGACAAAGAGTGCGAGTGGTTGCGGGCGGTTCTGCTCAAGTGGCTGAATGCGGAATATTTGCCAGAACCCGCCAACCAGGCTATTGCTGATCGTGTGGCGCAGGTGTTTGTGCGCCACCGCATGGAGGGCGAGAATGATCTGGGTTCCTTGGTGATGGCTATTTTGACCGAGCTACAATCCTTCGATTTTTCTGACAGCTTCTATGGCGAGTTCACCGTGGCCAATGCCGTGGGAGACTTGCTGTGCGACAGCATGGGTATTGATCGCTGCTGCGGTCGTTCCAGCACCTTAGATATTCATGAGGTTTAGGCTCCCCAAAAAACCGGGGTTCGAGGCTAGTACCGCAAGGCAGAAGTAAGAAGGCAGAGGGCAGAACGGGAATTCCAGGTTTCACAAGGGTTTCCGAGTTAATAAACAGATAGGTTATTTCCGCTTCAGAGTGCTAGTGTCAGTAGACTGGGCCAGGTTACGAGAACTCCGGTTTCTGCCAACGCCAAAATTGATAGACAGCATAAAAGAGGCGTGAGCTACTCCACACCCCTCTCCGTGTATATCTTCAGGCTTTACTAGCCGTGTTGTGGTCTACCAGCTGGACTTCACTACCCCAGGCAGCAACCCTTGGTGAGCCATTTCTCTGAGTTTGTTGCGGCAAAGGCCAAAATCGCGATAGTAGCCGCGAGGCCGCCCGGTCATCCAGCAGCGGTTGTGCAGCCGGGTTGGTGCACTGTTGCGAGGCAACTGCTGAATCTTCCGGTGAATGTCTACTCTTTCCTGTTGAGATTGGGCGTTGTCAAACTCAAGCAGCAGGGCTTCCCGCTTCTTAGCGTATTGAGCAACTAACTTTTCCCGCTTGCATTCGCGGGCAATCATGCTTTTCTTTGCCATGTACTTCCTAGCCGTAGAACCTTAGTTTAAATGCAAACACAGTCCTCTATCATAAACGCCTGATCAGACTTATGTAAACATCGAGTTGGCAAAACGGTCTAACGCCCTTAACCCTATCTCTAAGCTGGGATGTTACTACGATAACGTTCTAGCTCTATAATGCTTGACTATGTTCTATACCTTTCCCTCTGGGTTTCAGTGGGGTGTGGCCACCTCGGCGTACCAAATTGAGGGCGTTGGAGACAGCCGTGGCTCTAGCGTGTGGGATACCTTTAGCGCCACCCCAGGCCGAGTGCTGAATGGCGATACCGGCAAGATAGCCTGTGACCACGTGCGCTACTTTCGCGATGACGTGGCGCTGATGGCGGATTTGGGAGTGCGCCACTATCGGTTTAGTATTTCCTGGCCGAGGGTAATGCCCACTGGACGAGGAATTGTCAATGCTGCTGGGCTGGCCTTTTACGATCAGTTGGTCGATACCCTGCTGGAGTACGGCATTACCCCCCATGCCACCCTGTTCCATTGGGATAGCCCCCAAACCCTGGAGACCGAGTATGGCTCTTGGCACAGCCGCCACATGGCCAAGGATTTTGCCGATTACGTCACGGTGGTAGTCAAGCACCTGGGCGATCGCGTCACCCACTGGATGACGCTCAACGAAATTTTCTGCTTTACCCACAACGGCTATGGTGTGGGCCGCATCCCAGAGATGGCCCCCGGCACCCTCGTCAACACCGCTAAGCAGGTCTGGCAGACCTCTCACCATGCCCTGTTGGCCCACGGGCTGGGGTGTCAGGCCATTCGCGCCGCCTCGCCTCAGCCCTGCCAGGTGGCGCTGGTGGATAACTACGTCGCCACCGTGCCCCTCAGCGAAACCCCAGAGGATATTACCGCCGCCCAAACCGCCTTTCACACCGTGGGTACCAACGGCGGCATTCTCTTCCCGGCCTTGACGGGAGCCTACAGCGCTCGTCTGCTCGACCAGCTCAAGCAGGACGCGCCGGATATTCAACCGGGAGATTTGGAAACCATCCACCAGCCCCTGGATGCCCTGGGCTTTAATGTGTACAGCGGCGTCTATGTGCGGGCCGCCGACAATGCCCTGGGCTATGACGGTGCTGCCCTTTCCCCAGGGCTATCCCCGCTTGCACATGCCCTGGCTGTATCTGCTGCCCGACAGCCTCTACTGGGGCATTCGCCACATCAGCGATACGGTAAACCGACCGGATTTGAAAACCTTCATCAGCGAAAATGGCTGCGCCGCCCAGGATGAGCTGACCGAACAGGGCGAAGTCCTTGATCTCGACCGGATTCAGTACCTGCGGCAGCATCTTTTGGCCGCTCACCGCGCCGTTAGCGAAGGCTACCCGCTGATGGGCTATTTTCTCTGGAGCTTTATGGATAACTTTGAGTGGGCCTACGGCTACGATCGCCGCTTTGGCATCACCTACGTGGACTACCCCAGCCAGCGCCGCATCCCTAAGGCCAGCTTTCACTGGTACAGCCAGTGCGTGCAGGAAAACCGGATTATCTAACTCGCCTTGATCTGAGGTTGGCAGGCAGGGAATAGACAGACGTACAGGCAGGGTTCTATGGCCTTTACGTCGTTGCTGCATCTCCAAGCTCAGACACAGACCCAGGCTACAGCAAGGGTTACAGGGCATTAATTGATCCGGCCATTGTTACACTCTGACCAGCGGATGACTGAGTAGAATAGACGACAATGCCCTGTACGTGGAATCTAGCTATGGTGGTGTACGTACTGTTGTTCAATGCCCGCACCGAGAATGAGGGCATCCACAGCCTTAAGGTTGAGGATCGGGACGTGGTGCTGATGTTTGAGAATGAAGACGATGCCACCCGCTTCGCGCTCATGCTAGAAGCCCAAGACTTTCCAGAGGCCACCGTGGAGGCCATTGAGCAAGACGAGATTGAGGATTTTTGCCAGAGTGCAGGCTACGAATGCAAGTTTGTACCGGAGGGGGCTCTGGCGATTCCTCCAGAAAATCGGGTGGATAGTCTAGATTGGGATCCTGACGCTCCAGCTACAGACCAACCTCAGCCCAAGTTTTCAGCCCCAAACACGGCGGATACGCTCTCCCAGAGCGAGTTAGATCGGCTGCGGCAACAGTTTGAAAAGTTACTTTAGCAGCATCTATGGCGCGACCCGACCTGATTGAGCAAGCCCGGCAGGGTAATACGGCCGCTATTGCCCAATTGATTACAGATTCGCTGGCTAGCCAGGGCGTTGTGGCGCTGGTTAGCTGGCAAGGGCCGGTGCTGCATGTTGCTCTAGAAACCGACCAACCCCTCAACCCGGCTACCACGGTGCCCCTGATTCGGCGGGGGTTTCACCGTTTGGGGATGACCTGCCCCCTGGATGCGGTGGAACTTGACAGCCGCCAGGCGGGCTACAGCGAGCCAGTCTGGCGCGATCGCTTCAGCCTCACCCCTGGCCCTGGGCCGTCCCCGCAGTCCCGGTCGGCCCAGGCGGTTACCCCGCAGCTATCCTCCCCACCCCAGGCCATGGCCGCAGCTAGCCCCGCGCCTGAACCCCAAGCGACTCCCACCCCTTACCTGACCGATACCACCCTGGCCGCCCTGGCTCATCTGTCGCCCCTGGTCGGCTACTTGATGATGAGTGCCAGCTGGATTACCGGCATCCCGTCCTCTGGGGAGGGTCTTTTTTGCTGCCCTGGCGGCTAGTGGCTCCGCTGGCGCTGCTGCTCAGTAAAGGAACGGACTCGCCCTTTCTCAGACAGCAGGCCAAGGAAGCCCTGAATTTCCAGTTAATGATGCTGATTCTCTGGATCATCACCATTGGGTTAATGTTTATTCTGGTTGGGTTTTTGCTGCTGCCACCGCTGGCGTTGTTTGAGGTGATCTCAGTGATCATTGCGGCGGTTCGGGCTTCGGAGGCACAGCCATTTCGCTACCCCCTCACCGTTCGCTTGATTC
>JAAUUR010000253.1 GCA_012031045.1 Leptolyngbyaceae cyanobacterium SM2_5_2 | reverse complement strand
CAGACTAGGCGAGTTGCTAAAATCTTCGATCTGGTTTTGGCCAACCCGCTTTACCGTAAAGTCGTCTGAGCCATCCACGTAGCCCGTGTCGCCATTGCCCGATAATCCATAGCCCACGAAGGTAACAACCTGGTCGGTGGCGATGGGCTCTCGTTGAATTGCATAAATTGGTACGCCGTCAGGAATGGGTTGGCTCAGGGAAATAAGGGCCAGATCCTCGTTCAGGGTAGCGGAAAACCCCTGATATTCAGGATAAATGTCCAGCGCATCGGCCTGAATGATAGTGGGCGCTCCGGCTTGATTGTTGAAGTACACGCTGACCTGAAGGCCCGGATCCACGAGGCCATCCATATCAAAATCAAGGCAATGGGCAGCGGTCAAAACATGACGTGAGCTAATCACCGTACCGGAGCAGAGAAAGCGCTCCCCTGCCGCCGTTACGACCTCTATACTCACCACCCCGGCATAGGGCGAAGCGGGGATGTTAGAATCCACCCGCTGCTCTGGGCTGTCGGGCGGGGCGCCAGCCAGCACAGTGGGTTGAACGAGAACGCTAGGCGCAAACTTGGTGCTTGGGGTAGTTTCCATAAAAGCCCAGATATACAGTCGTAAACAGCACTAACGTGACGACTACGCTATCCTGTGGCACACCAAAGCTTTATTGATGGTATCACCGCTGCTTAAAATCGTGGTCGCACCTACCCCACACAACTTGGCAGGGTAATGGGCCGTCATCAGGATGCGGGCAAACTACGCCCTCTCCCTTCTCACCACCTCTCCTCCACAACCGCGGAACTCACCGTCTGCCCAAGGGCGATCCGGGGCAAGCGATGCTTAAACCCGCAGAGAATTTCCCAGGAAATTGTGTTGGTTAACTTAGCCCAGTCGTCGGGGGTGATGCGATGTGCCCCATCGTGGCCCAGGAGAGTTACGACATCTCCCTCTTGCAGAGTGGGAACTGGGGTTACGTCGATCATTAATTGATCCATCGTAATGGCCCCAATTTGGCGAACGGGCTGGCCCTTAACCAGAACATTGACTCGGTTAGACAGCGCTCTGGGCACCCCATCGGCGTAGCCAATACCCACTACAGCAACCCGAATGGGTCGGTCAGTCACAAACTGATGCCCGTAGCTCACACCCGTACCCGCCGGTAAATCCTTGAGGTGAGTAATCCGGGCTTTAACCTGCATCACAGGCTGGAGATCTACCGTTTCTCGCAAATGGGGAGCAGGATACAGGCCATACAGCCCCAGCCCTACCCGCACCATGTCGTAATGCAGCGAGGCCTCCACCAGGGTTGCCGCCGTATTAGCCAGGTGCAACCGGGGCGGGGTAAGCTGCTGGGCTTGAAGTTGGCCAATGGCCCAGGTAAACCGCTGCTGCTGCTGGGTCAGATAGTGCGGTCGGGGCTAGTCGGCAGTCGCCAGGTGAGAGTAGACGCTGCTGATTTTGAGGTGGGGCAACTGCCGCACAAACCGCACAAACTCTACGGCCTCTGCCCAGGGAAAGCCCAGCCGCGACATGCCAGTATCCAATTTCAGGTGCACCCCCAACGGACGAGCCGCCACCATTCGCGACAGCGTATCGGAAAAGACCAGGGCTTGCTTGGGCATAACCAAAGTAGGCTGAAGCCGCCAGTGGGCGATCGCCTGCATTTCCTCCGGGCTATTCACTGCTCCCATCACCAAAATCGGAGCCTGGATGCCCGCCGAGCGCAACTCAATTCCCTCCGGCACCGTAGCCACCCCTAACCAGGTTGCCCCTGCTTGTAACGCGGCCTGGGCCACCATTACGGCCCCATGGCCGTAGGCATCTGCCTTAACCACGGCCATTAACTGCGCTGGCGAAGCAAGCAGCCGCTTCAACTGCCGCACATTATGCTGTAGCGCCGCTAGGTCAATTTCAACCCAGGCTCGACAGCAGCGCATTGGTTCCATGAGGGGTTGCTCCCAACTCAGCATCGTTAACTCCTCGTCCACCGCAGGTTATCCACCAGATTAGCGACCCATCATAGCGCTAGATCGCGTGATTATACTTACCCTGTCAGGCGTTAGTTTAGCAGTATCAAGACGGCTAGCTTTTCCAAAGCCAGCGGGTTTCTTTGGGTAGATTGCGATTGAAAAAGTAACGACTTCATCCATAACGTAGGATGTAACCACTAGTGGTCAAGTTCAATAATGGGAATTTTGTCTGGATAAACTCCTGCGGCAATCTAACGGCATAACTGGCCTCTGGGTGGAGAAGCCGAGTTTCTGTGCCGGCGTTGTAGGCGAGTTCATAGACGGGGCCAGTAGTCAGTGAAGTGAAGAACTGGCAGCCCGGTGGCGAGAACTGGGGATTGAGCCGGGTTGATGGGACGTAAAGACACGATGAAAACGTGTAGCACGCCACTAAATTGTCCTGACAGTACCCAACCTTTCCGAAAAGGTAGCTAAGAGGTTGGCTGTACCTTGGGGTAGCGGAGCTGCGAACAGATAGGACTTTGTCTATCTAGACGGTTTCTGTGACTCAAAGTTTCCTAGGGACGCCTCCTCGGACGTCAGAATGCTGCACAACGTGGTTTGGTGCTTCTCCATGGATGGATTATCGCGAGTAGCTTGCTTGGTCGGCGGTGTGGGAGCCGTTTTGAGTATTTCTATGCCCTACCCAGCGGCTGTAGCCCAAACCCTACCATCGATGGGCTCTACGACGATAAATTCTACAGCCGAGCCGCTAAATCCCCTGCCGGCGGAGCAGACCAGCCCTGCTGCTCCTGCAGCCATAGCAGAGCCGGTTCAACCCAGTGGCGTTGAAGAAAATTATCGACTAGGGCCAGGGGATGTCATTCAAGTTGAGGTGTTTAATGTCCCTGAGTACAGTGGCAGTCATCAAATTGCTGTAGACGGAACCATTAGCCTTCCCGTCATCGGTCGTTTCCGGGTGGCTAACCTTTCTCCTCAACAGGCGGGTGATGCTATTGCCGCCAAGTACGTTCTGGATTTGCAGTTTCCTATTGTGTCAGTAACGGTAGTACAACCCCGTCCTTTGCAAATTTCCGTGATTGGTGAAATCACACAACCTGGGCTTTATACCATCCAGACGAACCAGGGCAGCCAGTACCCAACGGTTTTTCAGCTACTTCAGACGGCGGGAGGGGTAACCCAAGCCGCCAACCTGCGCGAAGTTGAGATCCGCCGAATCAATGGTAACGGTGCACAACCCGCCTCAAGGTAGACCTGCTAGCTCTCCTGGAGGAAGGCGATACTAGCCAAAACATTTTTCTTAGGGATGACGATGTTATTGTCGTTCCAGCCGCTTCAGCGGTAGAAATGGCAAACCTAACTCAGCTTTCGGTTTCTAATTTACGAGCTAATAGTAACTTGCCAGTGGATGTAGCTATCGTTGGGGAAGTTAGCCGTCCTGGCCCCTACCGTTTAGGCGGCGAGAATGTTCGTCCAACGCTTGTGCAGGCTATTCAAGAGGCAGGGGGCGTAACTACTGCCGCTAATCTTCGCGAGGTAGAACTGCGCCGTCGCACTCGCCAAGGAGCCGAGCAAATTGTGCAGATTAATCTATGGGACATGATTCAGACCGGCGATCTCAGCCAGGATTTGCTGCTCCAGCCGGGAGATATTTTAACCGTGCCCACGGCCCCAGCCATGACCGTGTCAGAAATTACGGCCCTCACCAGCTCTAGCCTGTCAACGGGGGTAATTCCAATTAACATCATTGGCGAAGTAGAAAGCCCAGGTGCCCTTGAGGTACGAGCGAATACGTCTCTAAATCAGGCTTTGCTAGCGGCTGGCGGCCTCAACAATCGTGCCAGGCAGCGCACTACCTTAATTCGGTTTAACCCCAACGGCTCAGTCACTCAGCAAGAGATTGATGTCGATCTAGATCAAGAGGTAAATTCTGCAACCAACCCTATTTTGCAGCCCAATGATGTCATTGTGGTTGGTCGTAATGCTCAAGCCGCCTTCAATGACACGCTACGAGATTTTACCAGCACCTTTAATTTAATTTGGCCCTTTGTGCTGCTAGGACTTTAGATTCAGTTTTCTCGTATGTTACCAGCAAATTTTATAAATCTATGAATGGATCATCGGCTGACTTATCTAGCTATCAACTCAATAGCAATGGATACACGCCTGGCAGCCCGTTTCAGACCAACCCTCAGCCTCAGCCTCCAGAAGAAGGAGATTTTCGAGAAGTTTTGGGGTTAATCCGCCGCCGAGCCTGGATCATTATTGGGGTAGCTACTGCATTTATTGGCTATTCAGCTTGGTCTATTTTGGGCCAGGAGAATCAATATGTGGGTAGCTTTCAGCTACTAATTGAGCCGGTTAATGCCGACAATGCCAATTTAGCAGCCCCTGCCTCTGAACTAGGGGCTTCGAGCGGTCGCTCTACGCTAGATTATCCTACTCAAATTGCTGTTCTTAAAGGCCCAGATTTGATTGGGGAAGTGATAGAAAACCTGGAACCCCTCTATCCCAATTTAAGTTATGGGCAAATTGTCGGTAGTTTGGACATTACTCAAATTCGAGACACCAAAATTTTAGAAATATCCTTCCAGGGTGGAGAAGCCGCCACGGCCCAAGCAGTGCTCGACGAAATGGCCAATATCTACCTGCAATATAGTCTCAATGAACGCCAGACTTACCTGCGCCAGGGGCTTCAGTTTGTAGACCAGCAACTAACTGACCTGCAGCGCCAGGTAGACGACTTACAAACTGAGCTAGAAGCCTTTCGGCAACGCAATAATTTGGTTGACCCAGAGGCGCAATCTACTCAAATTGCTGGACAAATCTCAGCACTCGAAAGTCGGCGCATCGAGCTTCAGCAGCAAATTGCCGGCACCGTAGCTAACGCTAACGTCTTTTTAGATGAGGGTGGGCTTGAGCTAGCCCTAGAGCAAGACTCAGTCTATCAGCAGTTGCTGTCTGAGGTGCGCGCCTTGGATGTACAAATTTCCCAAGAACTGACGCGGTTTCGTCCTGGTAATCCTAGAATTCAGGTGCTACAGCAGCAACGGAGTAACCTGACCCCGCTCTTGCAGGCGCGAGAAGCAGAGTTCTTAGAAAAAACGTCTGACAGAGGGAATTTTGCAAACCGAAGCGCTGGAAACCCAACTTCGAGTAGTGGATGAAAATCTAGCTAGCCTTCGTGGTCAGTTTCGGCGTGTGCCGACCCTATCCAGGGAGTACACAAACCTCCAGCGCCAGCTAGACATTACCACAGCCAGCCTTACCCGCTTTTTAGAAACCCGACAACAACTCCAGGTTGAAGCCGCCCAGCGAGAAATTCCCTGGCAGTTAGTAAAAGAGCCCTCTATTGCGGTTATTACGCCAGACATAGTCCGCGACCTAATGACCAGGGTGCTAATGGGAGTAGCCCTGGGTATAGGAGCCGCCTTTTTATTAGACAAGTTAGACCCGTCTTATCATTCTGTCGCTCAGCTACAACGAAAGACCGCATTACCAGTACTAGGAGCTTTGCCCTTTAACCAACAGCTTTTCCTAGAACAAAGCTTAAATCATCGAGGTCAACAACGACGCAAATTACTGAGCCGTATGCGCCTGTGGCTAGTTAAAACTAGCGCCAGATTTTCAAAGTCTATGAGCATGATGGCTCTCAGCTTGCTAGACGAGTACGACACCTCTGCCGAGTTTGTAGAAGCGTTGCGGATCTTGCATACCAATCTGCAGATGCTGCAAAAATCGCAACCCTCATACTCCCTGGTGGTTACCTCTGCCACTCCGGGCGACGGTAAGACTACCGTCGCGTTAAATTTGGCTCAAACTGCCGCATCCCTGGGGCAGCGAGTCTTATTAATTGACGCGAGCTTTCGTAATCCCCAACTCCACCACGTGTTTAACCTGCCAAATACCCTTGGGCTAAGCTCGCTTTTAAGTCAAGACTTACACCCTGAGGTCGTGGTTCAGCAGGTGGTTCCCGACTCATTACTCTATGTTGTTACCACCGGGCCTGTCTATGCTGAGCCAGCGATGTTATTGTCTTCGCCCCAGCTCAAATCTATTATTGCTAATTACGAAGAAAACTTTGATCTAGTGATTATCGATGCGCCCGCTGTAGTAGGGCTAGCCGATGCCATGCTCATTGCCCAACATGGCAGTGGATTGGTGATGGTCGTCAAACTTGACCAAACCGATGGCCGTATCCTGAAGCAAGCGATAGAGACTACCCGCGCCCTTGGTAAAGGATTGCTTGGCGTGGTAGCCAACGGCGAAAAAGGCCGTAATTTAGCGCTTAGAGAAACTACCCTAGAAGCCCTCACTGAGGAGGCTCTCTCCGCCACTCAATCCCAAGCGGCTTTACCCCCGGCCCAACCCATTCACTACGAATAGCCCCGCTAGCTGAGTGTATCCCAGTCTAAGGCAATCGTAAACTGGGCAAAGCTTGCATGCCTAAGGGTTAATCTCTCTACTGCGTAGGTTGGGTGGCGCGTTAGCAGAACCCAGCTAAACTCGCTCTGGCGTTGGGTGAAACGTAGTGGAACCCAACCTACTCCTGATGTTTTGTCAGTCAACCAGCTTGAGCCCTATAAGAATTATATATTTCACTTCGGAGAAGGGTATCTGGATGAGGATGGAAGCTAACTTGAATCCTATAAAATCCTATATTTCACTTCGGAGAAGGGTATCTGGATGAGGATGGAAGCCAACTTGAATCCTATAAAAATCCTATGTTTCACTTCGGAGGATCACATGCAATTGTGATCAGGATCATATACAAGCAAATTGATTTATTGGAGTCGAAATAACCCATAGAAACTAAGCCCATTACTTTATGAAAATCTGTATTCAACCGAGGCTGTATAAAATTCAGGTGGATTTATCAAATTCCCTATATCTATATTTCGGAAATCATAGAGAATAAAACATAAGTTGCAGACCACTCAGGGCTTTAGACCTCGATTCTGAACTGTGAGCATTATCTATCACAACCTCAGAAACTTTGAGAAATACTGGCGTTGAGCATTAATTTCAATATCGCTGATCGGGTGACTCTACCATTGTTCACCTATCTAGGAGATCCAGGGCTATGCCTGTTCTCTCCCTCCCGATCACACCTTCTCTATTCTCACTGTATAAATTGGCCATTTTAGGTGCCTTCACCTTGGTCTTAGTGACAACTCCTCTGGTCAGAAAGTTTGCGCTTCAATTTGGCCGTGTTGATATCCCCTCGGCCCGCAAGGTTCATGTAGAACCCATTGCCCGCCTGGGAGGAATTGCGATTTGTTTGGGTACAGTAGTGGCCCTGCTGCTGGCTCTTCTGTTAGGTGGGTCGCAAGCCTTGCCAGCAGAGGCGGTTAGCAGCTTGCTTATTGTCCTAATGGGTAGCCTGGGGTTCTTTGCCATCGGCATATCCGATGATGTGTTCATGCTACCGCCTCTGGTTCGGCTGGGGATGCAGGCCGCTGTGGCCGGTCTGGTCTGGCAAGCCGGGGTCAGAGTTGAATTTGTGACCATACCGGGCCTGGGCTTAACCCACCTTGGCTGGCTCAGCCTACCGGTTACCGTCATCTGGTTAGCCGGGGTTGTTAATGCCATTAACTGGATTGACGGCCTCGATGGCCTCGCCTCTGGGGTAGGGGCCATTGCCGCCGCCACCAGTTTCCTCATCTGCCTCTATACCGGCCAGGTAGCCTCGGCTCTGGTGATGGTGGCGCTGCTGGGAAGCTTGCTGGGGTTTTTGGTGTTTAACTTTAACCCGGCCCAAATTTTCATGGGCGATGGCGGCTCCTATTTCATTGGCTTTTTGCTGGCCGGGGTCGGCATTACCGGCTTAGTCAAAACGGCCACCGCCACGGCGGTTTTTCTGCCGCTGCTGGTGTTAGCCGTCCCCCTGCTCGACATGTCAGCGGTGATTTTGGCTCGGCTGCGGCAGGGGCAGTCGCCCTTTTTGGCCGACAAACGCCATCTGCACCATCGCTTGCTCAAGGTTGGGTTACCCCACCGCCTCACCGTGTTA
>JAAUUR010000252.1 GCA_012031045.1 Leptolyngbyaceae cyanobacterium SM2_5_2 | reverse complement strand
TTTCGTACAGGCACATGGGTCACAATTCTAGTTCTGGCTGTGGTCATTGCAATTGCTTACTATCTAAATCGCAATGCTGAAACCACCGCCGAAGCAGAAATCACCCCAACGGTTGAAGCGCAATTTGTTTTCGACTCAACCAAAATTGTCAAAAGCATCGAGTTCAACCTGCTGATAGTCTGGCAAGAGCTGCCAATAGTCCTCAAAAAGTTCCGTTAAGCTTAGCCGTCGTGGGTCAGCATCTAGGTAGGTAAATAGGTAGGTGGTGCGCCCATCTTGGGCTGGAAAGGCTTCCCAGAAATATTGGCACTGGTGGCGAATCGGCGTGAAGGACACGATTAAATCCCCTGTGTCGTTAGCGGCAAACCCTTCGGCGCAGATACCTACCACTAGGCATACCCCATCGGGCTTTTGGCCGCCTCTGGCCTGGCGGGCAATGGGCGAAAAGTGCCCCATCCCATCAATTAACAGCCTTGTCTTCAGGGGTTGACCAGCCTTAACCAGGACACCATCGGGATGTACCCAAGCACCCGCAAAGGGCGTATTCTCAAGCAGATGGCCACCAGCGGCTAAAAATTTAGCCTTTAGCATTTCTAGCAGAGCAACCGGGCTAACCCCCACATTCAGCACATCCCTCACCCAAAGGGGGTCTCCACCCAAAAACTGAATTCTGCCGGGATTGTACTCCGACGCTATCACCGCTTCTAGCTCAGCCTCGGTCAACAACTCCAGGGTTGTTAGCGCCGCTAGCTCTCGGCGGGAAATATTCCACTCCTGGTCGCGGCCACGTAAGCTGCCGCGCTCCAGCAACGCCACCCGCCAACCTCGTTGGGCCAAGGCTGCTGCCAGCAGCACTCCCAAGGTACCGCCGCTAATCACCACATCCCAATCGACTTGATCCAGAGGCTCTGCGGCCTTCTGCACAACGTTGGCCGCCGGTATCTGGTCGGTGCGGTAGCGCAACCACAGGTCATCGGCCTGAGCTAAACCTGCCAGCGGATTGGCCGGTAGCTTAGCCAGCATGTCTTGGGTTAGCGCCATAGGGTATGCACCTTTGTAAACAATCCTTTATGAAGTTTAACCCATCCCCTATTGACGAAAACCTCATCAAAACCTCTACTAACCTACCCTTAACCCTTTTTGAATAGACATTAACCTTTATGGTGTTCTCCCCAGGGCCAAAGGCAAAGTTGTTAAGATTGCCACCAACAACCTATGCATGGGAGATTCTATGACTCGCTTCCTCGTTGCCGTGGTAAATGGTGCCAGAGCGCGTTTCTTAACCTTAGAACCCCTTGAAGACCCAGCCGTTGAATCTGGCCCAGACTTGGTAGAACGTTGCGAATTATTAAATCCTGCCATTGAAATGGCAGGCCAGGAATTATGGGCCAACACTAAAACTGGACGCAATCGGGGCAGTGGCAGCAAAGGGCACAATTATGACGATCATCGCGAGAATCACCTGGTAGAGTTTGAGCGCCGCTTTGCCCAGGCCATTGTCGATCAAATAGATGAGATGATAGCCGCTCACACCCTGAACACGCTGGTGCTAGTAGCCGAGCCTCAAATTTTGGGCATTCTAAGAGATTGTTTACATAGTTCTAATGGGCGCTCAGTCCAAATTTCTGACCTGGCTAAAGACCTGTGCCGAATGAAAACTCGCCAAATTCATGATTACTTGAGCCAGAAGGGCACGCTGCCTGTTCGCCAGATGGCTCTCGTCGGACGACGTAGTTAAGAATTTTGTCAGTCAACTACCCGTTCTGCGCCTAGCTCCCAAAACATACATGGGGGCGAAGAGTTAATCTCTCCGCCCCCATGCCGGTATCTAGCGCTTAGATATCGTGAGTTTACCCGATTTACATAGCCGAGCCCAAACCGGCGTAGGAACCGTAAAAGAATAAACCCACCACAACTAGCACGCCCGTGCCAGCTACCGTCGCCACGATCCATAAGGGAATGCGCCCACTTTGAAGCATTGCTATTTCTCCTACTAGGGGGTTAATTAATGAGGTATGACAACACAGCCTTAAACGATTACTGAGCCAAGAACTAGCGGATTGTCAGGCCTAAACGTGTAGGCTGGGTGGTGCACTAGCAGAACCCAGCTAGGCTTACGACGATTGGGTTTCGCTTCGCTGCACCCAACCTACAAGATATCCTTAATGTCTAGTCTTGACACCGCACTAGCTTTTCTAGATAAAGCTAGTTGAAGAAGTAGCTAGAAAAAAGCAGACCCAGCACAAACACCAATAACAAGCCCAGGTAGAGGGAAGTACGATTTAGCTCGACGGGTTGCTTATTTGGATTTGGAGTACGTTCCATGGGGTTTTACCGTTGAATAAACTGCATGGCCGCGATAGCGCCCAGAAAGAACACGCTGGGCACAGCCAGGGTATGCACAGCCAACCAGCGAATCGTGAAAATCGGATAGGTAATTTGGTTGTTAGGGGAATTGCTTTGCATGGTGCTTCAGTAAACAGTGATGTATGAAATGGAAAGACTATTGACCCGAAAACATATCAATCTGCTGCTTGGCCTCGAAGCGATCGCTCACAATCGGCAGCTGCATTTGGTTGTCAGGGTAATAGTCGTTGGGCCGTGGCGTACCAAAGGCATCGTAGGCTAAGCCAGTACTGACAAACAGCCAGCCCGCAATAAACAGCATAGGAATGGTAATGCTGTGAATAATCCAGTAGCGGATGCTGGTAACAATATCCCCAAAGGGGCGCTCTCCAGTTGTCCCTGCCATAATTAACGTCTCCTCTCTAACAGAAAGAATCTAACTTAATCATAGAGAACGGAGTAAACCCTAACAAGCTCTTCTGGGCTAGACGGCCAAGTTTTTGCTCAAGCCAAGCTAGGGTCGTACCTCAAGATAGTGCCTTGCTGGCCCAAAACAAACCCCTTCTCCGGCCCAGTGAAGATAATCCGATAGAAATTAGAGGGCACATCGTTGACGGCCATATCTTTAGACCAGGTTTGGCCACCATCAAAGCTAACTATCAGGTTACCGCCGCCGCCGGTTACCCAAACTTCGTCCTTGGTACGAAAGGCCATATCTAACAGACCCCAACTGCTGCCAAACTCAGGGCTCACGGCCTCAGTAAAGTCATCCGAAGCCCTAGAGTTGGAGAAGCGCACCTGGCCGCCCCGCGCAATGGCCCAGAGTTTGCCGGCCTGATCAAATCCCATGTTCTGCAAGCGGCGAGAGTTTTGGCGATTGTGGGGGATCCACTCATCCTGGCCCGGCGCCCAGGTGGAATAAAAGTTACCGCGAGAGGATACCGCCACATAGCGACCATCTTCGGAACGCGTCATGTTACGAACCACCCCCACAGCCCCCTGCACCAAAGCTTTCCAGGTACGTCCACCATCTGTTGTGCGGTAAATGGCACCAATATCCGTAGCCATCTCTGCGGATTTTGACTCCAGCGCTGTCACCAGAAAGGGGGTACCCGGTAGCTCTTCACTCAAGGGCACCTTTTCCCAACTCTGCCCCCCATCTTCGGTATGGAGCAAGATGGAGGGGATACCCGTTACCCAACCCTCATTGCCCGCGAAGTCAATAGAGGTAAAGGTGTAGGGCTGATCGTCTAGGGCTAGTTCTCGGATAGTCCAGGTTTCACCACCGTCGCGGGTCTCTAGCAAGGTATTGCGACTACCCGCAATCCAGCCGTGGTCAGCATTCTCGGTAAAGGCCAGATCTGAAAGGGTAGCTTCCGTGGGCACCTGAACCACCCGCCAAGGATGCACCGCTGCGTCCGCCAGGAAGTAGCTGGAACACCCCGATAGCAGGACGATAGCGACCAGGGCAATTAAACCTCGTTTCAACCAATCCAGTGCAGCGTGCATATCCCAATCAAATCCGTTAGTACATTTAGTCGTAAATAGCTGTTGTCGCCACCTCTGCCGACGATGGCAAGGTAACGGCTAGGGCAGTCATTTCAGGCCGTAAAGGCTGATAAAGAACAAAAAACCCAGGGCTAAAGCCCCAAATATCAACACGTTTTTTTGCCCAGGCGTTAATCGATTAACCCCAATGCCATAGTTCAGGTTTTCTTTAAAGCCCGATGGCCGACCCACAGGGCCGATATTGCTGAACTGCTTCTTAGGAGCCCCACAAACCGGGCACCGCCAGTTCACCGGCAAATCATCAAAGGATGTGCCGCCCGATATCTTGGCCCGGCTATCGCCCTTGGCCGGTTCGTAGGAGTAGCCGCAAGAACGACATTCATAACAGTCCATCTCCTCAGGAGGCAGCGCCTGAGCTGGGCTAGGGTCTGGACTTAGAGGGTCTGAAAGGTCTGCCGAGGTCTCAGGTTCAGCACTCATGGCATTGGATACCTTAAGGATCTAGATCAATTAAAAAGCGTCAAGCCGCCTGGGCTAACACCGCCCAGCAAACCTAAAAGGTTTGTTGTAAACAATTATGACATTGCCGGGGTCACTTCGTTGAGTTCCTCCGTCTCCTTTGCGACGGTTCCCTCCGTAAGCACCGATAAGTTGTTGAGTTCATGGGCACTATGAGGCGCTATTTAAGGGTGCACGTTATCGGTAGCATCAGAGTCTTCAATAAGTTCACTCTGATTTTCAACGCAATGTAGCCTAGAATGACCATTAAGCATCGTAAAGGTTTTGCCTTGGTGCTCCTCTGTTGAGTTGTGGCGGTGAACTCGTGTTCGTCTTATCTGGCTACGAGTATTTCCTGGTATTTTTGATGATTTCCTGCCTGGTGCCGGTTGCGGCCCTGGGTGCCTCTAAGCTGTTGCGCCCGGTTGACCGTGGACCTGCCCGCAGAACCACCTACGAGTCCGGGATGGAGCCCATTGGCGGGGCTTGGATTCAGTTCAACATTCGGTATTACATGTTTGCCCTTGTTTTTGTAATATTCGATGTAGAAACAGTGTTTTTGTACCCCTGGGCTGTGGCCTTCAACCAGCTGGGCTTGTTAGCCTTCATAGAAGCACTGATTTTTATTGGAATTTTGGTGATTGGTCTTGTCTATGCCTGGCGCAAGGGAGCGTTGGAATGGTCATGAATCCGGCGGCGAATAAAAGCGGCATGATAGCCCCTAACGAAGCCTTGATGAATCCGGTGGCACCGCCCACTGTCACCCACGATCTCTCAGAAAACGTCATTCTGACCACGGTGGATGACCTTTACAACTGGTGTCGGCTGTCTAGTCTGTTCCCACTGTTGTATGGAACAGCCTGCTGCTTCATTGAGTTTGCTGCCCTGATTGGCTCTCGGTTTGATTTCGACCGATTTGGGCTGCTGCCACGGGCCAGCCCCCGTCAGGCCGACCTGTTGATTACGGCGGGTACTGTCACGATGAAAATGGCCCCGGCCTTAGTTCGCCTGTATGAGCAAATGCCCGATCCGAAGTATGTGATTGCTATGGGAGCTTGCACCATTACCGGTGGTATGTTCAGTAGTGATTCGCCCTCGGCGGTGCGCGGGGTAGATAAGCTGATTCCGGTGGATGTTTACATTCCCGGCTGCCCGCCTCGTCCGGAGGCCATTATTGATGCCATCATCAAGCTGCGTAAGAAGGTAGCTACCGAATCGATGCAGGATCGGGCCTACACGATGCAAACCCATCGATTCTACGAGCGGGCTCACAAGTTGCAACCCGTACCTCCGATCTTAACCGGGCAATACCTGCAGACAGGGTCTCACAGTACACCACCGAAGGAGTTGATGCAGGCTATGGGCGTTCCCATGCCCGATGCGTTAACTGAAGCCGTAACCCAGGAGGAAAAAGTCTAGATGAGTGAGGACGAGTCTAAATTTGCGCCTGCTGGGGAGGGCGTGGCTTCTAACACTACCGATGCGGCCATTGTTGAAGCCGGAGCCGTTTCCAAGTGGCTGACGGAAAACGGCTTTGCCCACGATCTGGCTGAGCCTGATCACCTGGGGATCGAGGTTATTAAGGTAGAACCTCAATTTCTCATTCCTATTTCTACCGCCCTCTACGCCTATGGGTTTAATTACCTGCAGTGCCAGGGAGCCTACGATATGGGGCCAAGTCAGGATTTGGTCAGCTTCTATCACCTAACCAAGGTCAGCGATGATGCGGATCGTCCTGAAGAAGTACGGGTAAAGGTGTTCTTACCTCGCAGCAACCCTAGTGTTCCTTCCGTCTACTGGATTTGGAAGGCTGCCGACTGGCAAGAGCGGGAAAGCTACGACATGTACGGCATTATCTACGAGGGGCATCCGAACCTGAAGCGACTGCTCATGCCCGAAGACTGGGTAGGCTGGCCGCTCCGGAAGGATTACATCTCTCCAGACTTCTACGAGCTTCAGGATGCTTATTAGATAGCCGCTGAAGAATTTCGAATAGTTGGCTACCGCCAAGTATCATCCTTAATGGGTAGGATGTTACCTGGCGTTGAGGGTTATTTATGCTGGTTCAGCTGGTTCGTCCGTTGGTACGTACTCAGGTGCAGTTGCTCTCCCAGTCTCCGTCTGCCAGTGCCAAGTTAATGGGTATGGTGGCTCAATGGCTGGGGTACCTTGGCATTCAGGCAGAGGTGACTCAACTCCAGACGACTGGGGAGCGCATTCAAGTGTCTCTGTGCGTAGGTAAACCTGAGCAATGTACCGAAACCGAGTGGCGCAAAATTCTGGATAATCTCAATCGAGAAAACGGCTCTGAGGCTGAACTCCCTACGCTGACCTACAGCGCCATGACCCCGGCCCAGCAGAGTAAAGTACATCGCTTATTGGCCTCGGTGCTGCAAGCTAGTGGCCCATCGGTGTTAGACGACTGGGATA
Organism: Leptolyngbyaceae cyanobacterium SM2_5_2; assembly: GCA_012031045.1. Taxonomy (GTDB): domain Bacteria; phylum Cyanobacteriota; class Cyanobacteriia; order Phormidesmidales; family Phormidesmidaceae; genus Nodosilinea. The sequence continues at coordinate 1,205 of JAAUUR010000252.1, read as the reverse complement.
GCCTACGCCCACAGCTGGCGGTGTTAGGACTGGAGGAGGGCATGCTGCTGGGCATTCAGTCTGCCCTCAAGGCTCCCATGCCAATGGAGATTTTAGTCGAGCAACTTGACCCCGATGTGGCCGCCTTTGTACTGTCTAAAGCGATTAACATCGCGCTTTTAGATCGCCAGATCAATCAGGCTGAGGATAGCGCCCTCAAGACCCTTCTCAATGCCCTTGACCCGAGTGAATTGGCCTGACTTCCTATGCCGACATCACCGTCCTCTGTGCTTTTTCATCTGGCCTTTCCAGTGGCCGATATTCCAACAACCAAACAATTCTATGTTGAAGGATTAGGCTGTATGCCCGGTCGGGAGACGCCTAATTCGTTGATTCTGAACCTTTACGGCCACCAGTTAGTAGCCCATAGGACCCCAGACCTGACTCCCCAGCGCGGCATCTACCCCCGTCATTTTGGGCTTGTCTTTTTAGACGAGGCGGCATGGGTAGCGTTACTGCATCGGGCCAAGGCTAAAGTACTCAAGTTTTACCAGGCCGAAAAGCTTCGCTTCCCTAATTCGCCCCTAGAACATCGGACATTTTTCCTGGAAGACCCCTTCTACAATTTACTGGAGTTTAAGTACTACTGCTCAGCCAGCGCCATTTTCGGCGAGGCAGGGCTGGCTTTGGTTGGAGATAGCGAGGGCTAACCCGATGGATTTTACCGCTCAACCGTTGCGTTATGTTACGACCTTGGGGTTGATCTGGCGGCAACAAGCCGGAGGGAATGCCCAAGACTGTTGAATTTACTACGGTTTTCCCCTTTACATAGCAGGCTATCCCTTAATAACTTGTAAAAAACAAATACACAACCGCAGTGTATAAACATTTTTGGAGGGTTTGTTGAATCAGCAAAAGCTAATTCAGACAACGGTTTCAGGAAATGCTAAATGCCCTTGCAGGATGCATTTCTAGCCTTCTCAACATTTCTTTGAATCCAGTCTTGGTAAACATGTCTATGTTTGAACAAGTCTTAAGAAATGTAACCTAGATGAGAAAACGAGCCACGTCGCTCTTTAAGATCCTCTCTATAAAGTAGTCAGGCAGTTCTGCTGACCTGATGACTACCTCGGTCTTTTGACCATTTTCAAGCAAACTCAGCGACAAAAAAAATTAGGAGATTTGAGTCGATGTTTGACGCATTCACTAAGGTCGTTTCCCAAGCT
>JAAUUR010000251.1 GCA_012031045.1 Leptolyngbyaceae cyanobacterium SM2_5_2 | reverse complement strand
TTGGCAAAGGCTCCAGTGGTTCGGCTGCCGTCGGTGCCGTCAAAGCGAACGGTTCCCCCAGCGTCTACAACAATATCTCCAACCTGCCCCAAGCCCGTTGTGTTAATAAAAACTATTCGTCACCCAAAACATCATTGCGGGCATCCAGGTACACCGCCCCGCCCTGCCCACCAAACCCTCGCGCATCAATGCCATCGCCATAGATGCCTTCGCCTGTGACCACAATATTGCCCCCAGCTAAGGCCGTATTGGGCTGATATTGATTGGTCAATAGCACCAGCCCATTGGGGGCTGCAATAAACACATCCCCCACCGTAATGTCAGCATTCAAGGGTTCAGCCGTGACAAAGGCATCGCCGCGAAATTCATCCGGGGTATTGTTGTTAAACCCGGTTAATAGCTCTAACGGGGGTTCTCCCAGGGCTGCTGGGAAGAACCCCGGCCCGGATATCCAAGGTTGGCTGTGCGCCGCCGTCTATTTGCACCACCGTACCATCGGTCAGGGTGAGGGTTTCTTGTAAAAAGTCGAGGCCGAGCTGCCCGGCATCAGGGGCATGAATTTCAGCCGTCCCAATACTGACCGACCCGCCAGCCAAAATATGCAGCGAAGACCCTTCGTATTCATCAATGACCACATCATTCAAGGTGCGAATAATCGGGTCAATGGGGCTGAAGAGATTGCCACTGGAACCATCCAGCATTTCCACCGAAAACTCCCCCCACTCCAGTAGTGGGCATCGCCGCCCACCGGGTTCGCCGATCTCAACACCATATCCCCATAGGCATACAGCCCGCTATCAGCGTGGCTCAAGGCCACAATATCCACCCGCTCATTGCCCTGCACCAGCAGGTCGCCCCCCGCAAACCCCCACAAAGGGCACTGCCGTTGTATCCCGAATCTGCACCGTATTCCCCAGCAGCATCAAATCCCCCGCCGCCGCCACCTGCCCCTGCAAATCCAGCCGATCCGCTGCCAGGGTCAAGTTCTCCCCCGCCGCCAATTGTCCCCGATTCTCAATATCCCCCGAGGCATCGGTCAAGTAGCTGCTAAACAATGCACTCGGATCCACCGTCAGCAAACTACTCTGCTCCGGGGCGGTGGCGCTGTAGACCCCATCCCCCAGGGGTATCGCCTCAGCGGTGCTGCCGTAGAACGAGCCCTGAATATCCAGCGTGGCATTTTCGCCAAACACCAGGCCGTTGGGGTTGATCAAAAACAAATCCGCCGCCCCCTCCACCCCCAGCGTGCCGAAGATGTTGGAGGGGTTGCCCCCGGTCACCCGGCTGAGGATGGACTCAATCCCCGCCGGATTCGCGAAGTACACCCGCTGCCCCTCGTCAATATTGAACTCCAAAAAACTGTGGAACAGATTCCCGCCCCGGATCGCGCCGCCCTCGATGAGCTCCGCCACGCCGCTGGGCAACGCTACCCCAGGGGTAACCAGCGAGGCATCGGGGCCGAGGGTGGTGTCGGGGATAAGTTGGGCCTGGGCAGGTAAAGTAGCCAGCAGGAGGGCCGAGCCAGAGATGAGAAAGAGTAATGGCTGGAAGGATAGCATGGGAGGGCAGAAACGCAGTTAAGCGAAAACTACCACAAATGCCCCATCTGCCGGGTTTTGCAGTACTTTGTTTAAGGCGAAAAAGACCCCCTGAGGGGTCTTGGCTAGGGGTTGACGTTAACACACCATCCGGGCTCAAGCGTTGACCTTTAGCACAACTGGTTGCACGTGGCGCTCTAGAAGTTTCGTCACAATTGATTTAGGAATAGCCCCAACAATTTGGTTCACCACGACTCCAGATTTCACCAGCAGCACCGTAGGGAAACATTCAACACCGTACTGCATGGCAATCTCTTGATTATTCTCTGCATTGAGAGAAAATAGCTTGATTTGGTCGCCATACTGCCCTAGTAGAGATTCCAGCACCTTCTCTAGTTCCATACAGGGACGACAGCCCGGCAGCCAAAAGTTAACCAGCACCAACCCCTCGTGGGCCAGGGCGGCCTGTAATGCCTGAACTTTGGGGTTGGCGCTGGTGGGGCCGTGGCCAAGACCCAGGAGGCCATTGCCCAGGTGGACGAAATCCTCTGATCGGTTGGTGGCGTTGACCCCACTCTGCTGATGTGGAAAAGCCCGAACCGCTAACAGCAAATCCTTCGATGGCTGGTGCTGAGACGGCTTAATGCTGAACTGGGCATAACTGGTCAACGCTAAAGAGCGAACTACCTTAAAACCCTCAATTTCAGATAGCAAAAAAGACTGGACATCGATATCTGATGCCGTATTAACCGGCTTCAAAATCAAACGTTGATTGGTCAGATGACAACCCAATTCAACCTTAGATTCTGGACGATATCCCAAGCCTTGCTTTTTAACAACAGTGACCAAAAAGGAGTGGTGTACCACCTCATTTTGGTTGAGGGAAACGATTTGAGCTTGGGCCGGTGCATAGTCTGCAATGCAGTTTTTTAGCATGATTTTTCTCCACAATTAAGAGGGATGATTAACGAATGGATGACGTTCTGATTCGTTGCTCGTTACTGGATTGGTGAATCAGTTATCGATAGCTTAGGCAACCTAAACTGGCAAAATAAGGGGAATTTCGGTCGGCCTCGTTGAGGGTTTAGGCCAGGTCTTAGGTCAATGGGAGCAAGGCAATTGACAGTTTTCGGCAATAGAGTGCTAGAGACTGCTCCACAGCCTGGCCTTACGCAGCACAAACTGTAGGAAGGTTTCTTGGCGGGAAATGATGCTGGCATTCCCGGTCATACCGGCCTGGATGGCACACTTTGACCCGTCTGTTTGTAAAACTAGGGTCTCCGGTTGAATAATCACTTCAAAGGTGCGATCGCCCCGCTCTCCTCCCCGGCCCTGGCTAGCACCCTGGGGTGAGGTTTCGGCCCCTCGGCTGGTAGCCGATGAGGTATCGGCGGCAATGGCGGTCACCACCCCTGGTAGCACTCCAAAGTCAGGGTAGGGGCAGGCTTCGACCCGCATTTTGACCGTCTGGCCAACGGCCACCTTGTCAATATCCTGGTTGGCCACCATAGCCCGCACAATTAGCGCGGCTCCCTGGGGCGCAATCTGGGCGATGCTATCGCCCGCTCTCACTACCTGGTTAGGGTTGGCCAGGTTGAGCTTAAAAATTACCCCATCGCTGGTGGCTCGAATGACGGTGTTCTCCAAGTCAGCTTCAATTTTGTGGAGTTCCTGCTGATCGCGCAGCAGTTGGGCCTGAATTTCGGCCTGGCGTTGCAGAAGCGCTTGCCGCTCCTTTTGGAGGCTGGCTAAGGTCGATTTGCCCCGGGCTGATTGCTGGGCCACCTGCTGTTGGGCAACGGCCACCGCCGCCGGGGAAGGGTTGAGGGCCGCCTGGGCACGTTCCAGCCGAATTTGGGCCGTTTCGACCGCCATTTCCCGCTCTTGAAATTGGGCTTGGGCAATGGCACCGGCCTCCACTAACGGGCGGTGGCGATCGCGCTCAGCCTGGGCCTGGGCCTGGGCCACCTGGGCTTCTTCAACGTCAGCTTGGGCAGTTTGGGCCTTTTCCAGGTGCTCGCGCTGCAACCTCAGTACATCCGACTGAGCGGCGGCAATGCTGCGATCCATCGCCTGCTCTTCGGCTAACACCTGTAGGGTTAACGACCGGAGCTGCGCCTCTAGCTGTGACAGTTGCAACTGGCTTTGCTGCACTATACCCTGCAATTGAGTGTTCTGGATTTGCAGCTTGGTGTCATCCAGATAGGCGATGGCATCCCCCTGCTGCACGGGTTGATTTTCTTGCCCGACGATCTGCTCGATGTCGCCCTCTAGCTGGGCCTGCACTACCCGTAGTTCGCCAGCCGGGCGTACCGTAGCGGTTGCCTTAACCGCCACGTTGTATTTGGCGATGGCCGCAACGACCAGGGTAAGGCTCACAGAACCCATCAGCAAAAGACCGGTTAAATGAGCCCAGCGACTCAGGGAGGGCAACAGCTCATCAGACCGCAAGGTAGCTTTAGGTTCACCGACGGAGCTTTCCTGAGCTTGAACAGAGTTGGGTTGGGTGTTTAACGAAAGAGCTGACATGGCGGTTTTCCAAAGAGTTAAGGGGTTACGGTAAGGGGGCACTAACTTAACAGCGCTGGGTCGGCATAGAGCGCCTCAATATGTTGACCAACGCTGGCCAGCACCTGGTCGCGTGGGCCTTGAACCTTGACCCGCCCCGCTTCGAGCATGACGACCCAATCGGCCCGTTCAATCACACTGGGGCGATGGCTGATGAATAGGGTGGTTTTCCCTTCGCGATGAGCGATTAAGCGATCTAGCACCTGGCTCTCGCTGCGCGGGTCTAGACCCGCGGTCGATTCATCCAGAATCAACACAGGGGGGTCGGTCACCAGGGCACGGGCAATGGCTAATCGTTGCCGCTGGCCACCGGAGAGGTTGGTGGCAAATTCTCCCAGCACCGTTTGGTAATTGTTGGGCAGGTTACTGATGAACTCATCCGCACCGGTGATTTGGCAGGCCGTTACGATGGCCTCGAAGCTGGCATTGGGGCAGCCGACGCGAAAGTTCTCCAAAATGGTTCGGCTCCAGAAGTGGGCGTCCTGGGGTACGAGCACCACTTGGGAACGCAGGCTATCCAGCGCCAGGTCTGAGCTATTGTAGTCATCAATGCGAATGTTGCCCGATGTGGCCTGGTAAAGACCGGTGATTAGCTTCACAGGGTACTCTTGCCGCAACCAGACGCCCCAATCAGGGCTGTGGCCTGGCCACCCGGGAAACTAACCGATAGGTTATCCAACAAATTGCCGCTACCTGGGTAATCGAAACACAGGGCCTGGCAGGTAATGCCGGCGTTAGGGCGCAGGCGTACTGGGGGTCTGGCGGTTTGTTCGTTGGCTTCGGGGGCCAGTTCAGTCACCTCGTGGAGACGCAGAATTGAGGCGCGGGCACGGGTGAATTCATCCACTAACCCAATGACCACGGTAATGATTTGCAGAAAGTTGTCGTTCATGCCCTTGAACGCCAGCAGTTGACCAATGCTGAGGTCAGACTGGGGAGCCATGACCAGGATGCCACCAAACCAGAGCAAAAGAATGCCGCCTACCCCAGCCACCAGGCCCGAAAAGGAGCCGTTGATGAGACCAATCTGGTTGGTACGCAGGTTAAGGGTGGCCAGGCGGCCAAAGCGGCCCTGGATTTCGTCCCAGAAGTATTGGGTGGCTACCAGGGTTTTCAGGGTCAGAATGCCCTTAAAGGTTTCCACTAAAACGCCCTGGTTTTCGGTATCCATCACCAGAGAACGCTGGGTCTGGCGCTGTAACGATGGCTGAAAGGCAATCACGGAGAAGGTCATTGCCACGCCTACGGCCACGGCCACAGCAGTCAGTTTGGGACTATAAACCACCATCAACCCCAGGGAGGCGATGGAAATAAACAACTGACTCGGCAAGCTGACAAAGAATTGAGAGGTCAGTTGATTCAGGTATTGCACATCCTGTAACCGACTGATAACTTCGCCGCTGCGGTGTTTTTCGTAGTAGGGCAGAGGTAACCGTAAAATGCGGCGGCAAAATTCAAGAGATAGCCCCAGTTCTAACCGCTGCACAAAGTGAGCAATCAGGTTGGATTGCACCAGGCTCAATACCTGGCTGATCACGGTCATGATGATGACAGAGATTGCCACCGTGTTGAGCAGCGAGCGATCGCCCCGCACCAGCACATCGTCGGTGAGCACCTGAATTAGTATTGGCGAAGCCAGGGAAAGTAGGCCAATAAATAGATTGAGAAAGAAGGCCTGGAGTAAAATGCCGCGAAAGCTCGCTACTCTGGTAAACAGCTTGCCCCAGAGCTGTTTGGGCGGTTCCGACTGAATTGTCATCCGGGTAGGGTCAGGTTCGAGCAGCAGCAGCACAAAGTCTTGCCAACCCGCCACCAACTCCTCCTCCGACAGGCGACGTACCCCCACGGCGGGGTCTACCACCATGTAGTGCCGTCCTCGCTTACCATACAGCACCACCCAGTGGTTGCCTTGCCAGTGGATGATAACGGGTAGGGGAACCTCAGTGAGGCGACTAATCACATCGGGGGCGGCCTTTACGGCACGGGCATTAAACCCCAGCTGATCGGCCCCTTGCTGCAACCCCCAAAGGCTGGTGCCCTGGTGGCCAGTGCCCACCCGCTCTCGCACCTGACGCAGCGATAGGCTGAGTTTATAGTACTTAGCGACAGAAGCCAGGCAGGCGGCACCGCAATCTTCTTCACTGTGCTGCTCGATGAATGGGTATCTCATAGGGCTAACTCTGAACAACAACGATGGCAAATGGCTGATACAGGCTGACCAACAGCTCAGGGGTTGCCTCGGCCAACATGGCCTTACTTTAGGGAAGGATTACCCTCACCACAGCGCTAATTTCTACTCAGTTAAGTGCTCAAAAGAGCCGAGTAAGTGGCCGAAACCTGCAACTCTCCCTTGCCGATTTTGGCCATTAACAAGTTGGCCGCCAAACTAAATGCAAATAGCGAGCACATCAATAAGGGCATTAAAAAAAGGGCATTTCTGGTTTCAGAAATACCCTTGCCATCGATGCTAACAACTAGATTGACTAGGCTAAGTCATCAATTCTCTACCAGACTATGGCCAGAAAATCGATTCCCTATGGCTTAGTAGCAGCGAATCACCGATACATAGCGCCAAGCCCAAAAGTAGCCAATCCTAACGTACCGCAATACCCATACCCGAAAACAACGGCGACCGCCATTGAGTTCAGTGGTTTCGGCTTCGGTCAGGTCATTAAATAGAGCGCTAGAGTCGAAAGCAGTCATGATGTTCTCCTTAAAAACAGCTAGGAGTTGAACAAGGGATGTTCTCCGAAGAAATCACCCTGAGCGTGGGGGGTTAGGGGTGGCAGACTGTTAACAGTCTGCGTTTCCGTTGCCCCGTTGCTTGATTAAAAATGTACGGGAATCCACCTTGGAAAACATTGATGCTTTCTGCTGAGTCCACCGAAGTTTTGTGCAAGTTCTAGTGCCTAATTACAACAAGGCCGGTACCCGAAAACTGCGATCGCTTTGGCAAATAGTGTGCTTGAAAGATGGTGCCGTGAGAGTACTCACCAGGCTCATCTTTCAAGCCCCGCACAGCCGCATTCCGGTTACCTTAGATCCCAGGGTTCTAGCGGCAGACCTCGGCATTTAGCAAAAGCCAGAGCAGAACCCTGGGATCGGGCGCATGGTTGTCTTAGATCCCAGAGTTCTAGCGGTAGACCTCGTCGGTTGGCAGAGGTTGGGGCAGCACCCTGGGATTGGGCGCAGCATAACATCTGGCTACCTTAAAATCCAGTCTGCAAGTTTCTGTTTGAGACGCCTCAGCCTTGCGTCTGAAATTGAGCCCAACACATCTACAAGGTAACCGTCCCTCAGGTAGCGCTTAAGCCAGGGAAATAGGCAGGGTCATTTCATTCTCATGAAGGTCCCTAATATGCTAAGGCTTCAGGCTATATCAAGCCTATGAGAGTGTTATGAGTCGGCCCACCTCCCCAGCAACGGATCGCATCGAGATTCTAGAAGCCTTTGCCGAACTCCCGGATGTTCGCTATTCCTCCGGCAAACGTCACCAAATGACGTTGTGCTTGGCCCTCTTTACCCTGGCTGTGGCCGCTGGCAATCAAGGGGTCATAGCTATCGGCGACTGGCTGAAAAGTTACCGACGTGAGCTGATTGAGCGCTTCCATCCGGCTAAGCAACGTCTGCCCTCCGACAGTACGATTCGGCGAGTGCTGCTGACCCTGGATGACCAGCCATACTCAGCGGCCTTGGCGCGATTCTTCGGGATTGAACCGTTTCCCGGCGAAACCTTAGCGATGGATGGCAAGGTTCTACGGGGCTCCTATCACCTTGAAACGGATAATCCAGACTCCCCGCCGCATCCGGCCATCCTGTTGGTGAGTGCCGACTTAGAGTACTCCATGAAAATAACCATGCCTTTGTAATAGCTCTCTGCCCTCACCCCGG
>JAAUUR010000250.1 GCA_012031045.1 Leptolyngbyaceae cyanobacterium SM2_5_2 | reverse complement strand
TGGCGGGTTGTCGCCACCAGTGGTCAGCAGGTCTGGAGCTTCCGCAGCGATGCCAGCGGCAACCAGGTGCGGCTAGAGGCTACCTTGCCCAGCCCAATTCTGGACACCGTGCTGGCCGACGCCGCCCGCCGTAGCGGAGTGGCCCCTGAACAGCTAAGGCTATCTGACATTACCCCTAACGTGTGGCCCGATGGTTGCTTGGGCCTGGAGGTACCTGGCGAAAGCTGTACCCAAGCGTTAGTAGATGGCTGGCGCTTAGTCATCACGGATGGCGAACGCACCTGGGCCTACCGCACCGATGCCCAGGGCTTAGCAATCCGCTACGAGTCCATTCTGCCGCGATCGGTGATTAACGCCGTCTACGCGGCCATTTTTGCCGAGGGAGAGGTGCGGCGGGCCTCCCAGCTAGCCATTGTGGAAGAGGAACAACGCACCTGGCCCAACGGTTGCCTGGGTGTGGTTGAAGGCAGCGGGCGCTCTGGAGAAGAGCGATGCACCCAAGGGCTAGTAGAAGGCTGGCGGGTTGTAGTTACTGATGGCCAACGGTTGTGGACGTTCCATACGGACTACAACGGTAATCAGGTGGTTCTGGCCGCTAAGGGGCCTTAGGGAGAGGGAGGAGGGAGGAGGGAAGAGCGGGGGTGAGGCTATTAGCGTTAACGACGACCTGGACTCGACAAGTCCGTTGTTAGCACCTCTGATATTTGACTGGCCCCCTGCTCCAGGGTTTCCTCTTTAGGAAAAGGCTGACTACCGATTATTTCTTTAAAAAATTTAAAGCGGCCATAACTGGACAAAGAACCTCTGCTTGTTATTAAGGAAGTCAAGAAATGCTCTGGACTCAGAAGATTGATCCGGAAAAATGGTCAGAAACTCAAAATATTGACGAGTTACCAGTGGCATTGGTCTTTGAGGATTCTGAGGATCTTTCACCAAGCGCACTTTTGGGTACATGCGGTGCCAGAGACGCCCAATTTGGCCCATCTGCCCCGTTAACGAAGATCGATAAATTGAGCCTTCGCGAATTCTGGCTGAGGGAATGGGTTCTTGATACGGGCCGTGGAGCCAGTAAACAGCTTCACAGTCTTCGAGTTCGTCAGCTTCGCGCCCCCAAACTTGGACATTGGCCGGGTGCCAGGATTCTCGCCAATTCGCCAGGTTATCCAAAACTGGGGTTTGATGTTGTAAATGCATCCAATCTCGTGCGGCCTGGCGCACTTCTTCGATAAAGCCACCCACCTGCTCCAGCTTACGCACACGCACATCCCGAATTTGTGCCCGCTTGCCCAACCATTGCCAATGGCAACCAATCAACGGTTTGTAACCCTGCTCGTAGTAGTCAGGATAAACCAGACGATGATCGGCCCGCCGCCAGGATTTGCCAAAGCCCCCAAATATCATGGCGAAACGGGTTAAGGCTTCAACCAATTTAGTGAGGGCTTGTTTTTCTACCTCAGGGAGGTCACGGGTGAGCATCCAAAGTAGCTCCCCTTCGACAGTGTAGGTGGTCTGGGTATAGGAGCCCTGGCCAAACTCGCTCAGGGTTAGATCCGTATCGCGAAAGGCCATGCTAAGCAAACCCACCGTAGCCTTACCTTGAATGCCGCCGAATAGATCTTGCACCAAAGTCTCGGCAACATCCGCCCCTGTTAAGCCGCCAAAAATGCGCAGGGCATGGCCACGAATGGCTGCCCGAAAACTATTGGGACGAAATTCTCCAGTACCGTCGATAAGTTTGGCGGCCTGGCCCTGACCCTTGAGTTGAGTGCGATACAGAATTTCGCCAGTGTGGTCTTGGGGTTGGCCATAGCCAGCGCTGACCCGGCAACCAATCCCCATCGAGAGAGCTTCTTCCCAAATCGTCCAGATTTGCGTCCACTCTGCTTCAGATAGGATGGTGTAGCTGGAAATACCAAACCTTAGCTCTGGTTTGTGGAGGGAAATTTGAATAAAGGCCCCACCCTCTTTGGCGCTAGACTTAACTTGCCAGCCCTGCTGGGGGTGAACAATATCCACCAGATGCTCTGTCCAGCGGGTGTCGGTAGGGTAGCCGCCGTGGAAGCGTAGGAGACCAGGATCTTGCTGAGCTTCAAGGCCGCAGAGCCGATCACAAACTCCGTCCTCCAGTCTCCCAGCCGCTTCCATGCGCTGGGCCGCCTGGCGAAATAGCCCCTTCATGCTGCTGCCAGGGTAAAAGGGCCAGCCGTCTCGCCCCAATCACCGGGCGAATCACGCCATCGTCTTGACCGCTGTTGGTGATGAAGCGCCAGCTAATGGTGTACGTGCGGGTTTGTACACCTGCTCCAAAGGTAGGGGAGTCTGGATAGGCTTTATCCACCCACTCATCGGCCCAACGTTCGGCATCTTGCTCTGGGGGCTTTGGGGATAAGCCGCTGAAGTTGGCAGCGCCCCTCCACCTGCGCTCGATACATGAGGGGAACGGTGTTAGCGATATCGGCTGGGTTAGACATAGCGTTTTTTAGAGTAAGGAATTACAGCGTTAACCAGCCAAACATCTGGTCAACGGTTAGCGATAAATCAAGATCGGTTATGCCAGGCAACAGAGCCTCCCCCTGAAGCAGTTGCACCCGCTGATCGGGCCAGACCACCAGGACCGTTTCTTCATCTGGGTCAACGAGCCAACCCAGTTCGGTACCGTGCTGCGCACAGTGGAGTAAATTGCCCAGCACTCTAGTTTGGCTTTGCTCCGGCGACAAAACTTCGATAGACCAGTCTGGATGACTGGTAAAACGATTTTCAATTCGCCCTGAAGGCAGACGAGGAATGCGCGACCAGCGAAATACCGCTACATCGGGCACGATAGATTGCCCACCGAAGGTACAGCGCAGTTCTGGGAAAGCATAGGCCATTTGGACAGACTCGGCGACTCGATTGATAGCTGCGCAAAGTTTTCCTTGTAGTCGGCTGTGCTCTCCCTGGGGCATGGGCTTCTGGATGATTTTGCCATTAATAAATTCTGAGGCGGGCTTAGTCTCAGGGAGGTTGAGGAATTGCTTCAGGGTAAGGGCTGGGGTTGCAATCGTCATGATGTCGCTCCAAACTACCGACTCAGTATCCCGTTCTCTCGTATTGCTTGCTAACTTAAGCCCTAGCCGTCTAGCAATGGCCGCACGGCGATCGCTAGTTCTGGAAATGCCATCGGGTAAATATCACCATCGGTCATAGTGGCTTCAACCTGGTAGTCGCCCTGGTGAGGCTGTCGCAATACCGTGACCACGCGCAGCTTTAAATTCACGACCCAATAGTCTTGAATGCCAGCGCTGGCGTAGGTTTTCCGCTTAGTCTCTAGATCTTTTGCCAAACTGCTGTTGGCATACTCAACTACCCAAAAATGTTTTCGGGGTAAGGATGATGCTGGGTGCGGTAGATATCTCGCAAAGGGGCAGCAATGGTTAGATCAGGCTGGGGTTCAGAGTTGCTGTTTGGTAAAGTAATGGGCTTGCCATCACGCACCAAAGCTTGGGGACCCAAGCGAGAACGCAAATAATCTGCCGCATCTGTGCTGAGTTGAGCGTGTTCTAGTCCCTCTGGGAGCATCTCAACAATTTCTCCGTTTAATAGCTCGACCGGTTGGCCGGCCAAAATACCAGCCTCAATCATTTGGTGATACTGATCGAGTGTCCAATTTGCTTTGGTTACGGTCATCGTTTCCTCTTGCTAACCCAACCGTTGTCTTCAGTCGGCTTCCCTTAGCTCTCCAGCGGCCAGGACTGTTGCTACCGTGAGGGATAGCCCCGCAAACGTTGGAGATATCAGCGGCTGATTGCCGATAAAAACGGTCTCCTCATACATCCCTTCCTGCAACTGTAATACGGTCATTTTTGACTGTAAGGGGTCAACGATCCAATATTCGGGTACGCCCAGGGCAGCATATTCGGTGCGCTTATACCGGTAGTCGCGGGTCACCGAGTCTGGGCTGACGACTTCCACAACCAGTAGCGGTGGGGTCGAGAAAATTAAGGCGTTGCCCTGGAGTTCTCTGGCCTGCTCCAGAGTGACGACGCAAACATCGGTTAAACGAGATTTACGAATGCCTGTTCTTACGCCAGCTTCTCTAAAACACAGCCACGGCTGCTGGAGCTGTTGAATGGCGGAATCCAAGGCCTGCTCTAGAAACTTGGCGATGAGAAAGTGTTCTAACATGGGTGGCGTCATTTCGACCAGTTCTCCATCCACCAGTTCGTAGCGAGCGGCGGTGCCATCGTCGTAGGCGACATAGTCTTCAAAGCTCATTAGTGGTGTGATGATCGTGGTCATGGCGATTCCTGCTGAATGCTCTAGGAAACCTCGAAGTTAAGAGGGTTGTGGATCCCCCCAAGCTAGAGTTAACCCCCTGGCTGTTAGTTCATTGATAAATGGGTGAAGTTGGTCTACGCCATTCCGTTGCCAGGGAGTGTGGTCACACCATCATCGAACTTGTCGCCGGTCAATAAATCTTCCGCTGAGTTCAAGGAAACCATAGGGGTTTCAGCCGTTGATCCTATCTCCTGAATGCATTGCTCTAGTGTGCTATCCCTTTCCCCAAAGTGGTTGAAACTCCTTTTGGTTAGCCAAGAAAGTTTGAAATCCCTGAGAAGCTGAATCATCTGAATCTGGACTTGGGAAAAAAGTAAGCAATTCTAGGTATTGCCCGATCTGTTCACCCATCAGGGGGTACATACGGTGCCAAATACGACCTACACGGGTTTCCTTAACCTCTGGGGCTACTTCTTCACCTACATAACCTGACACCGTGGTGCGATAAATATTGGCTTTTGGAGCTTGATATCGTTGGGTTGCAGCGACGTTGCTAGCTTGCCCACCAACCCTGGGACGAGAAGAACTGTCGCGCGAAGGCACTGTCTGACGCCGATAGTTGCTCTTATCATGCAGCCAATCAAGAACCTTACTGTCGCCATGGCTCAGGCGGCCCCATACTTCCACCCGGCCTGGTTGCCAAACTTCTCGCCAATCACTGGTTTTGGTATCTCTGAGTTTCTTTGATTTAAGGATAAGTGGTGGATTAATGCGCTTTATGAGTCGAGCCTCATGGTAAGCATGGAACCCCTGGGGTTGACTATCGATCCAATCCCAGATGGCTTGCTGCGTTTCATCAATAAGTCTGGTCACGTCAGCCAGGCTTTGAATTGGTTGATCTGCCTCATCTATCCACTGCCAGTGACAACCAATAGGATGCTTGGTATACTCTGATCGAAAAATACTATGGTTTGCCCGTCGCCAAGACTTGCCAAAGCCCCCCAACACCATGGCAAATTCCATCAGCTTTTGCATTAACCGGGGCAGCAATTCTTGCTGTCTGGTATTTTGTAGTTGAGGAGCTAATCGCCACTGTACCCTACACGCTACATCGTAAAACGTTACTGGGTCAGGACTCCCTGTGTAGTGATCCACCTCTCGCAGGTCTTGGCTCTGCCATCGTACATCCAGGGCGACCAGCCCTTGGGTGCCTTGGCCCCGGATGCCGCCAAAGAGGGTTTCTACGAGAGCTTCGGCGCTGTCATCCCAAGCAACATATCCACCAAATAGTCGTAGCGCATGACCTCGAAGGGCTGCCTTAAAGATATTAGGCCGAATTTCTGGGGTACCGTTAACGAGCAATGTCGGTGCTACTCCCTGTCCTTTGAGAGCCACTTCATGCAAAATATCCGTTGCCAGCGGTGCAACAGCATCCCCTTCGAACTGACCATAGCCACTGGAAACCCGGCAGCCTAACCCCTGAGCCAAGGCCCGCTCCCAAATCTGCCAGATAGTATTCCATTCCGTTTCATCGAGGGGCTGAGTACTGGAAATTCCGAACCTTAACTCTGTTTGCTTGAGAGAAATGACAGAAAAGGCCCCCCCGGACTTGAATTTGCCTCTAACCTGCCAGTCTTGCTGAGGATGAGTTAAGTCGATTAAGTCATTTTTCCAGCTTAGATCAGCAGGATAGCCCCCATGAAACCGCAATATTCCTGGGCGAAAGTCACTATTTTCCAGTTCCTTGCCACAGTAGTGATCTCTTAGTTCCACCTGGTCTGCTAAGAAGGCTCGCCGAAAAGCCCCTTTCATGGAACTACCAGGAATCAAAGGCCAGCCACCGGCTCCTATGACTGGTCGAATCAGGTCTTCATCTTGGCCGCTGTTGCTGACCAACCGCCACTGAATACGATAGGTTCTGGTGAAAACCGATTCTTCAAAAATAGGAATCTCTGAGTCAACAAAATTTCGCCATTCGTCTGTCCACTTAATGATGTAGGGCTCCTGATGTTTCTTCAGCCGCTGCAATTGACAACGGTGCTCTGTCTGAGCCCGAAACATTTGAGGAATACTGTCGGCGATGTCAATGGTCATGTTGTTTCCTCGTTATCCACCAGTTCGTAGCAAGTAGCGGTGCCGTCGTCGTAGGCAACATGGTCTGCAAAGCTCATTAACGCTGTCGTGGCCGTTGCTATCGCGATCTCTGCTAAATGCTCTAGGAAATCAGTGCTTCTCCAATGCCAACTCGGAGGAATTTTCCAAGTCGGCCCTAGGTCTATTATGGTTTGTACCGCTGAGTCCACCAGACCAGGCAATCGCAAAGTTGGGTCAGTACCGCCTGAGCTATCCGGCGATCTTCTAGGGTGAGAAAAACCTCTGTCTCACCCACCTTGATCGGCGCAGATCCCCAAAACTGCCCTGCAATCTGCTTTAACTCCTCAGGCTTCCCGCCCTTCTTCAGCGGTTTTGGTAGATAAATATGAGAGTCTTGCATGGTCTTACGAAAGACCTTCCATGTGTCATGCCAATACCATCCCTTCTGTTGCTCTTCGTTTTTGTCCTTGGAAAGCAGTCGTACATGCTCGCCCCAAAATCGCTCTAGCCCAAAGGCCACCGTCGTTCTCATTTTGTAAGACTGATTGAGGGAATCCTTCGATCGCTTTAAAGCATCAAGCACTAGCTCTTGGGCAATTTCATCCAGCTTGTAGGTATGCCAAGTCATCTTAAAACCCTCCTAATGTCACACGACAGTGGCCAAAGCCAATGGACTCCAGCCCACCAAAGTACAAATCCTGGGTTAAGTTGCGTTTTTCCACCTCATTTTCAGTCACCCTGCCAAAGGGCTGCCAATCCAGCAGTTTGAGCGCCACTGGAAACGCCAGATAGCTGCCCTCTGGTAGAGCTTCTACGTTGAAAAACGCTCCCTCCGACACCTTCTTTTCGGTATCCGCCAGTTTCACCCGAGTCTGACGAAACAGGGCCATATCATGAATCATGGCGATGTCGTTATCGTTCACAATTACCACATTTTTTGCTTTCAGCCCCTGGCAGTGCTCAATCCAGGGCGTGATGGCTGAGTCTTCCACCAGGTTAGGAATTTCCATATAGCCCAGGTTAAAAAACAGCAGCTTGTAATTGGGCTTGGCTGCCTCTCCTGGAATCGTTTTCCCCTCCAGGGTTTTAGCTGCCGTGTAAGCATCAGGCACAGTCGCTATAATGCTGGGGTTCATCAACTTATAGCGGGCCAGCAGCCGGGGAGAGCTGACCCACACCACTGGCTGACCTGGGCAAAATACCGGCAACCAAAGCAAAGAGGCATATTCAAACTTCACCAGAGCCTCTGTGGTGCCGCCGTCGTCTTTGCCTTCAACCGCTTCGTGACCATACCAGAGATGTTCATCCAATTCATTTGGGGTAGCCCAGGCGTGCGGTTGAGCCTGAGCCTCTAGCCACTTCAAACGAGGGATGTCTTTTGTCTCACCCTTATTGGTAATCGGGATATTCTGCGTATAGGGATCAGGAATCTTTACTCCCTGCTCTGCCAGTTGCTCCTCCAACCAGACTTGCCGGTTGCTGCGCATATCTGCCCGAAAGCGACCGCGAATGGAACTACCAGGAATAATCCCCGTCTGCGTAAACTGGTCACGAAAGATCAGGTTCAGGTTGCCGGTTTCTTCTCCGGCGCTGGCTCCCACATGGAGTGGGGCGAGGGTTTCGATGATGCCGTAGGCTTTGTGGTACATAAAAAGACGGAAGAGGGGAGGAGGGAGGGCGGAGGAGGGAG
>JAAUUR010000249.1 GCA_012031045.1 Leptolyngbyaceae cyanobacterium SM2_5_2 | reverse complement strand
TGCTCTAAATAGGTAGCTTTAATTAAACGTAGGATGGGCAAAGGGCAAAGCCCGTACCCATCGCCAGGGGGATAAGCAAGCGGTATTTCACCCATCGACCTTAAGTGATAGACACGGGGATGCTTTGCCCAGTTGCCCTTTGATGGGCACGGGATGCTTTGCCCATCCTACTTCCTTTTCGGGTCTTCTCCGCTGCGGCCTTTCTCCCTGGCGTAGTAAAGTGTCATCAATACGGGAAACATTGTCCACAAGGTAGTTCTGATATGGCTGGGTTTAACTGGTTTCGGCGCGGTTTTGACAAGTCTGACCCGGCTGATGCGGAGACTCAACCGGTAGATCAGGGGGCGGCTAAGGCTGAGCCGGAAAAGGTTCAGGAAAGCTCGACCCCAGCG
This sequence comes from Leptolyngbyaceae cyanobacterium SM2_5_2, assembly GCA_012031045.1. Lineage (GTDB taxonomy): Bacteria > Cyanobacteriota > Cyanobacteriia > Phormidesmidales > Phormidesmidaceae > Nodosilinea. The sequence goes on along the minus strand of JAAUUR010000249.1, from coordinate 7,661 downwards.
ACTTCAGCATTGTCTCCTGATGATTATCTCAAGTGGGCCAAGGCGGCCTATCAAAATATTCAGCAGCAGGCTGAGGTTGCCGCTGAACCTGAATCCTCTGTAGAGGTTTTGGAAGAAGTTGCAGAGGCGGCGATCGCAGAAACTCCTGAAGCGTCTGGTGATGGGGTTGAGGGGGCTGCTGAACCGGTTGAGTCATCTGCGCTTCCGTCTCAAGTCGCTGCGGCAGAAGATGAGACTGACGCGACTGTCGAGGCTGAGTCAGTTGAGTCAGTTGAGTCAGAAGCTCCTGGCCCTGCCTCAGAAGCTCCTGTTATTCCAGCAGGGGGGAGAGAATCAATCGCCGATGATTTAGCCGCTACCCCTACCCCAGCGCCAGTAGCCAAAGCCCCAGCCCCCTTCTGGGCCAAGGCGGAGGAAGAACGCCAGCAGCGCCTGGAGCGGCTAAAAGAAACCGCCATTGTAGAACCAGAGCCAGAGCCCACCCCCGCTGTTGCCCGAGCCGCGCCTAAAGTAGAGTCCGGGGTGGAGTCCATCCTGCCTGATATTAATCTGGATGAAGCCTTTCTATGGTCGGCGGAGGTACTGGCGGCCCAGGGACGGCGTCCCGATGATATTTCCGCCGAAGAAATTACCTGGCTCAACAAGCTGCGCCAGGGGCTAAACAAAACCCGCCTTAGCCTAGTCAATCAGCTTAAAGCCATCGTCGGCCAGGGGCCGCTGAATGATGAGGGGGTAATGGAGATCGAGGCGCTGCTGCTCCAGGCGGATGTGGGGGTGGCGGCGACCGATAAGGTAATCGAAGCATTGCAAACCCGTCTGCGCCAGGAGGCCCTGCCCCCCGACCAGGCCATTGCTTACCTCAAATCCATTCTGCGGGACATGCTGGATGCCCCCCTGGCCAACTCCCACAATCTGGGGTTTGTGCCCGAAAAAGACAGTTTTAACATCTGGCTGATGACCGGGGTAAACGGGGCGGGTAAAACTACCACCATCGGCAAACTGGCCCACATTGCCAAAAAGTCGGGCTACCGCTGCCTGATTGCGGCGGCGGATACCTTCCGGGCGGCGGCGGTGGAGCAGGTAAAGACCTGGGGTGCCCGCAGCGAGGTGGACGTCATTTCTAACCCTGGCCAGAATACCGACCCGGCGGCGGTGGTGTATGACGCCATTTCGGCGGCCCAGTCCCGCAATATTGAGCTGCTGCTGGTGGATACCGCCGGGCGGCTGCAAAATAAGAAGAACCTAATGGATGAGCTGGCCAAAATTCGCCGCATTGTCGATAAAAAAGCCCCGAACGCCAGGGTAGAAGCCCTGCTGGTACTGGATGCAACCCTGGGCCAAAACGGCCTGCGCCAGGCAGAAGTATTTGCCGAAGCCGCCAACCTTAGCGGCGTGGTGCTGACCAAGCTAGATGGCACCGCCAAGGGGGGTGTGGCCCTGGCGGTGGTAGAGCAATTGGGCCTGCCGATTCGCTTTATCGGGGCCGGGGAAGGGGATTGAAGACCTGCGGCCTTTCTCTAGCTATGAGTTTGTGGAGGCGTTGGTGAGTGGATAGGGGGGGCTGATGTTGGTGGAATGACGCCCCCGACGGCGAGGGTTAGGTCGCTGGGGGCGGGTGGAGGCGTTACTCAATCAGCACAGTTTTGGTAGCGATCGCCATCCAGGTGTGGGCTTTGCTGGCCTCAGCTCCCCTCGACGCAGGCGGGGTGCCCGGGGGGGAAGCTGTGCCAGCGGTTGTGCCCTGGGCCTCGCTGGTGGGGGGCAGGGGGATGGGGTCGCTCCAGTCGTTGGGGTCGGTAAAGCCCAGGGCGTGGAGGATTTTGATGGTGCGGTCTATGGCCGCCCGGCTGCCGTAGATAGTATGGCGCACCCGCTCTGGGCGCGCTTGGGGATAGGCGGATTGGTCAGGCGGAAGGTTGGACGCCCCAGAGGCATCCGGTTCAAGGTATTGAGACATGGGTTCTGTTCCTTATGTGATGGGTAAGAAACAGAACGCGAAAACCCTAGCACCCACGCTTGAATTGCAAACTGAGGGGGCTAGGGTACCATGACCTTAGCCTCGCAATCTGCCGTCTAGACTTGCGGGGTTAGCTGTCTGTGGGTGCTGAGAACATCCACAGATAGCGCCAAGATTTTCGAGTTCTGCGCGATCCGCCGCTCTGTTCAAACGGCTTAGTCAAAACGGATACGGGTACAAGCGCTCCCCGTCAACCGTATTCAAGAGAGGGTCAATTATCCAGCGGGCTTTTTACGCCCCGTCCCCCTCGATTCAGCACATGGGTGTAGATCATCGTAGTTTTCACATCCTTATGCCCAAGCAACTCTTGCACTGTGCGAATGTCGTAGCCGTCTTCGAGCAGATGAGTGGCAAAGCTATGGCGAAAGGTATGGCACCCGATCTGCTTAGCAAGGCTAGCCGCACGGACAGCTTGCTTTAGCGTTTTCTGCACTCCACTCTGATGCAAATGATGACGACGAATGATGCCACTGCGAGGGTCACGCGAACGCCCGCTCGAAGGGAACCCAAACTGCCATATCCAGGTGCGATCGGCATGGGGGGTCACTTCAATGGTTCTTCTACAGTCAGTTACCTAGCGATCGCCCAGCGATTCAGTTTGACTCAGGGTGCGTAGCCGATCGCGATCAAGAATTGTAATCTGTGAACCATTAACGGCAATCATGCCTTCATTGCTGAGACGGTAGAACGCTCTTGAGAGCGTTGCAGAGATCGTGCCCAGGGCTGCGGCCAGTTGAGTTTTAGTTAAATCTAATGTCACAGTGTTGGTCATTTGGGAATGATCGCTCACTGATGAAGCTTCCAAATCACTCAGATGGAGCAGATATTCAGCCAATCGTTGCGGCACATCTTTAAAGGCGAGATCTTCGATGACCCCGACTAAATGACGCAAGTGCTTCGATAAGCTAGTCAGCATATTGATCGCAACACTGGGATCCGCGTGCAAGAGCTGAATGAAATCGGAGCGCGGAAAGAAGATCAGCTCAACTTGATCCATGGCGGCAGCAGCAGCCGGAAACGATTGCCCATCCAAGGCTGATACTTCTGCAAAGTTGTCTCCTGATTCAAAGATATTGAGAATTTGTTCTTTGCCAATTGATGAAACTTTATACACCTTGACGCGGCCTTTTTTCACCACAAAAAAGCCCGTCGCTGGGGTGTTTTGCTGGAAAATGATTTGATTCTTTCGCCAGATTTGAGGTTGTGCAATTTCGAGTAATTGGGAGAGTTGAGTTGAGGATAGTCCCTGAAAGAGCAGGGTTCTCTGCAACCATTCACCTAAATTATCATGGCTATTCATTCTGCACCACGGGCGCTTAGTCTTTTAACTGCATTCTAGCGATCGCAGAAAGCTTCTGTCTAATCACCCAGAAAGCCAGCAAAATTGTCGAAAGCTGAAACTTTGAAACCAATAGACAAAAACCTTAACTTTACTTCACAAAAGCAAAGTTTTTAAGGTTTTCTGAAGGGATTTTTTGACTTAAGTCAAAGCAATTCACAGGTGCTCTCCCCAATGATAGAGACTGTTCAAAGCATAAGATGCAACCATGGCAAATCCAACGTTTGATGTGGCTGGGGGGAGAGTGCGTGAGCGCTTCTGGCGACCGACTCTCCCGGCTTGGCTGGCGCTGATCTGTATTGTGACCTTTACGGTCTTAATTTCGGCTGGTGCTGCCATTTATAAAAATGCCCCACCGATACCCGCTACGGTGATTTCGCCGCAGCAGGAAGTGATTCTGACCCAGGCCAATATTCAAAGCGGGCAAGAAACCTATCTAGCCAGAGGCGGACAGCACATTGGCAGTATTTGGGGTCATGGCAGCTATCTGGCCCCCGACTGGACTGCTGATATACTGCACCGCTGGGGACTGGCCACGGCAGGAATTTTATACAACGATAATCCTGATTTTACGCAAGCTGATTTAGAGAGTCTCTCGTCGATTGAGCGGGCTACCCTGCAAGTCCGCTTGCAGGACGAATTCAAAATTAACCGCTACGTACCCGAGACCCAGGCGTTAACGCTGACTACGGCTCAGACCCAGGGGTTAGCCAAAGTCTTTGTGCAGTATCAATCCCTCCTGTCCCAGGGCTCGGCGGTGCATTCCATCCCCAGCGGCTGGTTTACCGATGACACCCAAATTCGTAACGTCACAGCCTTCTTTGCCTGGACGGCTTGGGCGGCATCGGCGAATCGTCCCCATGCACCCTTTTCCTACACTGCCAACTGGCCCCATGATGATCTGATTGGCAACCAGGCTCCGGCGCAGTTTTTGATCTGGTCGATTGTCTCGGTGATTGTTTTAATTGGCGCGATCGCCCTGTTTCTGTTCGTCTATCTCACCCAAGAAGACAGCGAAGAGATTCAGTCGGTGGCCGTGCGTCCTGCAATTCGCCTCGCCACCCCCAGCCAAAAAGTCACCACCTTGTTTTTTGGCGTGGCAATGACGTTGTTTCTGGTGCAAATTTTGATGGGCATGGTGACGGCCCACTATGCCGTGGAAGGTGAAGGTTTCTATGGCGTACCGATTCAGCAATACCTGCCCTATGCCGCATCGCGCACCTGGCATTTACAGCTCGCGGTGTTTTGGATTGCGACCTGCTGGCTCGCTGCCGGGTTGTACTTTGGTCCACGCTTTGGCAAACATGAACCCAAGTTTCAAGCCTGGGGCAATGGTGGCTTATTGGCCGCTTTGACCGTTGTGGTGGTGGGGTCGCTGGTGGGATCTTGGGCTGGCGTCCAGGGCTGGCTGGGCGACAAAAGCTTTTGGTTTGGCCATCAGGGCTATGAGTATGTGGAACTGGGTCGCCTCTGGCAACTGCTGCTGATTGGCGGCATGGTGTTTTGGCTATGGCTGATGTACCGGGCGCTCAAGCCTGCGCTCAAAGCCGAAGGCAGCAAAACCGGGTTGAATCATTTCTTCCTCTACAGTGCGATTACGATTCCGCTGTTCTACGCATCGGGATTGATGTACACCAACCATACGCCGCTGAGTATTGCGGAATACTGGCGCTGGTGGGTGGTGCATCTGTGGGTCGAGGGCTTTTTTGAAGTGTTTGCGACGGTGGCGATCGCCTACCTTTGTAGCGAACTGGGCTTCCTCAAAAAGTCTTCCGCCCTGCGCGCCACCTATCTGACCACGATTCTCTATCTCGGCAGCGGTGTCATTGGTACGCTGCATCACCTCTACTTTGCTGGAACGCCCGTGTTCATCACGGCCATGGGCTCTGTGGCATCGGCCCTCGAAGTCGTGCCCTTGACGCTGATTGGCTTTGAGGTGGTGAAGTCCCTGAAGCTATCGCAAGAAGCCCAAGGCTTTTACCGGATGCCGCTGAAGTTCTTCATCGCCACCTGCTGGTGGAACTTGATCGGTGCGGGCGTCTTCGGCTTTTTGATTAACCCGCCAATCGTCCTCTACTATTCCCAAGGGCTGAACACCACCCCGATTCACGCCCACTCGGCACTCTATGGCGTCTATGGCTCGCTGGCGATCGCCCTGATGCTGTTTGCCCTGCGAGAAATCACGCCTGAGCGCGCCTGGGATGAGAAGAATATGAACTTCGCCTTCTGGTGGATCAACGGCGGTTTGGTGATGATGATGGTGACCGGCCTGATTCCCAACGGTTTCTATCAACTGGTGCAATCGGTCAACCACGGTACCTGGTATGCCCGCAGTGCGGAGGTGATTAGCTCACCCTGGATGCAATGGACGGTGTGGCTCCGCATCCCCGGCGATATTGTCTTCTCGGTCGGTGCCGTGCTGATGGTTTACTGTGTCGGGCGATCGGTGGTTGGCATTTTTCAACAGCCAACTCAGGCACAACCCATCGAATTAGAACCGGCTGAAACCGCCCAAGGTTAGACAGTTTAGTAGATAGGCATGGATAGGCGTCACCTCCTATCCATGCTGCCCTTCATGGAACAGCTTATTCAAGGAGAATGTGATGATAACCTTTCAACTAGCCGATACCGTGGGCGCGATCGTGAAAAATGCTCCTCAACGGCTTTCAACTTGACCGGAGGAGCATAGGGCTGTTTATAAATCTGCTGCTAACTGTTAACCGTTATCTATCAACAGTAGACATCTAACAGTAGAAATCGCCATGATCGAGAACCACCTCACCGTGATCTGGCACCCAGGCAACCCAGGTCTCTGGAGATTCCTGACACAGTAGCTTGGCTTCACCAAAGGCATACTCACTGGGCAATTGCAGCAACTTCACCCAGGTATCTCGGTTATACGTAATGTGGCACACGGGGTTCCAGCCGTCCGCGATCGCCCGCTCTAGGGGGGATGCTGGAGCATAACTTAAAAAAGTTGTTTGAAGGGACATCAGCTTTCTCCATCTCAACGTCATTGAACGCATCGAATTATTTTCCCTCTATCACATCGAGGAGAAGCGGAAGAAATAATTTCTGTATTCAATTTTACAGAACCCTTCCCTATCTGTTGAGTGACTCAGGAAAAGTTTATAAATCCTGACACAATTGAGGCCAACCCCAAATCGAGGACTGCCAATGCTATTCAAGTTTTTGATTATTTTGCATACCCTAGGAGCCACCGTTTGGACGGGTGGGCATTTGGTACTGGCCGTTACGGTGCTCCCCCAGGCGCTAAAAGATCGCGACCCCGATCGCATCCACCAGTTTGAAGAGCACTTCGAGAACTTTGGCCTCACTGCACTCTTGCTCCAGGTCATTACCGGCTTGTGGCTGACCTGGATCTACTTTCCCGGCTTCCAAAATTTCCTGGCGTTTGAGTCGTACCTATCAATCTATATCGGCATTAAGCTACTGTTACTGCTAGGCACCCTGGCGCTGGCCATTCACGCCCGGTTTTTCATCATTCCTAATCTGACTAAGGAAACCTTGAACTCACTGGCTTATCACATCACAGGCGTCACAACCCTGGCCGTGTTGTTTGTGGTATTGGGTGCGGGCATTCGACTAGGAGGATTAAGTTAACCAGCACTTGTCTCCCGCACTGGCCGTGATGGCACAGGTAAACCGGTCAGTTTTCGCATCACAGTTGCTTCTGAATCTTCAATTGAGTCTGCTATGCCTTCTCAACCCGCACCCCTGTCAAAATCCACTGCCGCTCTATCGGTTGACAAGCCTTGGGTCAGCGCCCTTACTGCGTATCGTCCAACAATCTCACCAGAGCATGGTATCTATGTGGTGCTATTTGTCTCTTTTTTAACGGGAACCGCTGCCGCTCAACAGTGGACGTGGGCGACTACCCTAGCGCTGATCTGTGCTTTCAGTGGATTTCAAGCCGAGCATCCCTTGACGCTCCAAATCAAACAGCGACGAAGTTGGAAACCGCGATTTCTTTTGTGGATGGGGGTTTATGGCGGGGTGGCGATCGCGATCGCTGCCTGGCTATTCTGGCGCAGTTCAGAGCGTGAGGCCCTGCTGCTAATTTACAGCGCCGCCCTCGCGGCAACGCTGGTCGATGGCGTTTTGGTTTGGCAGCGCCACAAAAATCAGTCTTGAATGAACTGATTACCTTTGCAGCAGTGTGTTTAGCGGCACCCCTGGCCTATCAAGTCACGACTGGGGCACTACCTTTATCCGTTATTGGGCTGTGGATACTCAACACTTTGTTTTTTCTCTAGCGCTATCTTTAGCGTCAAGCTGCGGAAA
>JAAUUR010000248.1 GCA_012031045.1 Leptolyngbyaceae cyanobacterium SM2_5_2 | reverse complement strand
TGGGATCTTTTTTAGTCGGAGAGGGTTTCGATCAATAGGTCTACCTGGGTGCGTTTCTCGGTCAGGTAAGCTTCACATTGGCGGAGCATCTGAACGGCTTGCTCAAACTGAGTCAACACTTCGGCCAGGGGTAAACGGCCAGATTCCAGATCGGCAATAATGGTCTCTACGGTGGCTACCGATTCTTCATAGTTCCAGGCGGTGGGCTGGGGAGTGCTAGCGGTGGCTTTAGATGGCATCGGCTCAGTTTCCTACTCGTTACTAGTCCTACTCGTTACTAATCAGTCTCTATGCGCAGTATTGTCTACCTGACTGTCTATGACCCGTACGGTAAGCTGCCCCCTGGCTAGCTGTACGCGCAGATCCTGATTTGGCCTCACCGTAGCGGCATCGATAATCAACTCGCCAGCGCTATCTCTAACTAGGGCATAGCCGCGCTGAATCACTGTTTCTGGGTCGAGGGTGAGCAGGTGGTCGTGCAAGGCGTGGTAGCGATCGCTTGCCCGTCGCAGTTCCACTTGAACCCCGTGGGTCAGCCGTCCCTTCATTTGGCTTAAGCGGGCCAGTTGCTGGGCCAGTTGCTGATCCAGCCGCAGCCGTTGTAACCGCTGCCCAAGGCGCTGCGTGTCGTCCTCAGCCGTTACCAAGGCCTGGGTGACGATATCCCTAAGGCCAGCAACTCTCTCTTGGTGACTATCCCATAAATCCGCGAGAGCGGGTACGGCGGTGAGGGCGGCAGCTGTGGGGGTATGGGCACAGACATCTGCCGCTAGATCGGCTAGGGATTCATCCCGCTGGTGTCCAATGCCGGTGACAACGGGAATAGGGCAGTTAGCCACAGCCCGCACGACTCGCTCGTCGTCAAAGCATTCCAGGTCCTCCGTAGCCCCCCCCGCCCCGCGCCAGGATCAGTACCTCAGAGCGGCCATCCCTGGCAACCCGCTGAATAGCCTCGACAATGGAATCAGGCGCACTCTCCCCCTGGACAACCGCAGGCGAAAAGAGAATGTGGAGACCAGGGTGGTGCTGGCGTAGCGATCGCTGAATATCGCCCCAAGCTGCGGCCTGGGGCGACGACACGACAGCAATGGTTTGGGGTAATGCAGGCAGAGGGCGTTTAAATTCTGGATCAAACAACCCCTCAGCCGCCAGCCGTTCCCTTAACTGGCGATAACGCAATGCCTTTAGCCCGTCTCCAGTGGGCATCACCTGCCAGACGGTGAGTTGGTAGCTGCTGCGCTGGGGGTAGACCTTCACGGTTCCCAGCACAGTCACCTGCTCACCCAGGGCAGGTAAGGCGCTCAGCCGAGTCATCTGACTCCGCCAGGCCACACAGTTGATGGTGGTTTTGCCATCCAAATCTGTCAGGTTAAAAAAGAGCCCCTTGGCGTGGTTGCTAACGCTGGAGACTTCTCCTACCACCCAAATTTGCTTGAGGATGGCGTCTTCTTCCAACAGAGCCTTGATGTAGTCAACCAGGCCAGCAACGCTAAGGGGAGCGGGAGCCGTGGCAAGGGGTAGCTCAAAGGGAGTCATAAACCAGCAATTAACCTGATGCGGAACGCAAACCGTTGCACAATGCCTTTTCTAGGATAGGCTGCCCCGTTCGATGCATTTCATGCAGACTCGAAAGAGAGCCAGAACCAAAATGACTTCAATCGTAATCTGCCATGGCGTAATTTGGCTACAAGAGTTGTGTATCCAATGCCTGGGTCAAGAGAGCCTGTTCCGCAGCAGTATTCACCGGATAGCGTTGCCACTCGCCGTTAACCTTTAAATCTGCAAAAATTCCGGCTGGGTCATCATGAAAGTGCAAGAACGCCGTGGATTTTAGGTAAAAGCGACCTTCACCCTTTTCCTTAAGCGGCGGCACCCGCTGACGCACCTGCTCTAGCAGCGGCTCTAACCTGGCCAGGGTCTGGCTGTCGGCGTGTTTCATGGTGATCGTCCTGCCGGGATGAACTGAGTTGACTACTATGATCATACAAAGACTAAACCAGCCAGATTTTGAACGCCTTTCGCCTACAGGTTTACATTGCCTTTCGGTTGAGCCGCCACCGCCTAGCCACCGCCGCCATGACCCGCCCCCAATGGCAAGATTGGGGTTTAGCAGTGGGGTTGTTGGCTGTATTTAGTGCGATTGTGCTACCGTTAGGATTTTGGACTCACTGGTTAACCCTTACCCCTGCTGCTATCCCCTGGCCCCAGAGCAGCCTACTGGCGGGCCGAGTGTTGGTGATGCCAGCCCTGCTTGAAGAGGGCTTTTGGCGGGTGCTGCTGCTGCCCCACCGGACGGAGCAGATGAGCGATCGCAGCGCTGGCGGATTGGTCTGCCAATCTTGGTTCTATTTGTGCTTATGCATGTCGTCAGCAGCCTTACCGTTTACCCAGATGGGTTTCCAACGTTTACTACGCCACTGTTTTTACTCTCGGCCCTGCTGCTGGGCTTCATTTGCACCATGGCCTACTGGCAGTCGGGATCTTGGTGGGTACCAGTAGTAATGCATTGGCTAGTTGTCTTTGTGTGGCTGATGTTTCTGGATGGTTATGGCCAATTGGGGTTAGCGTAGCTAGGATTCAGCCACCTAGGAAGCGAGAAACCGGGGTTCTGCCCGGCAGATACCAAGATTGATGGCTGTTGCCCCAGAGAACCCCGGTTTCTCACCCTAGAAATCCTGTGTTTTCCACCCTAAACTTTGGGCAGTTTAACAGCAAGCCCCCGAAATTCGCTGCTCAGTTCTTTGGAAACTCGCTACCTTAAGGGGGTGCGGTCATGTTTAAGTCTGTTGGTCGGCTGGTTTGCGCCTTTGATTTAGAATGGGTGCCGGATCCACAATCTGGGCGGCGAGTGTATAACTTGCCAGCCGCTATGCCTGATGGCGAAGTCTTTCAGGTTATGTGGCAAAATGGCGGCGCTACTGAAGAAAAGCCTCGCCCGTACCTTAAGACCGCCCTCTGCCGGGTGGTATCTGTCTCCGCTGTGATTCGAGAAGAAACCGCCAAGGGTGAGGTTCGACTGAGACTAACGGCTCTACCGAAAACTCCAGATCATCCTATGACCGAAGGAGAGCTGATTTCTACCTTCCTCGGTTATGTGGGTCGGCAAAAACCACAGCTTGTTGGCTTTAATTCTCATACTTCAGACCTACCCATCTTGCTGCAGCGAGGCATCGCGGCGGGTATTTCAGCGCCAGAGTTTTGCAGCCGTCCCGATAAGCCCTGGGAAGGCACCGACTACTTTGCCCGCCATACCCAAGCCCATGTGGACTTGAAGGACATCGTCAGTGGCTGGGGCATTGGCACCCCATCCCTGCACGAGTTTGCCTCGGTGATGGGCATTCCCGGCAAGATGGGCACCGACGGTAGCACCGTGGTAGATCTGTGGGTAGAAGGGCACTTACGCGCCATTGTGGAGTACAACCAGTACGATGCCCTCACCACCTACCTGGTCTGGCTGCGAACCGCCCTATTTGGCGGATTCTTTACCCCAGAACAATACACCGACGAAGAAACCCGAGTGAAGGATTTGCTCATCCGCCACATTAACCAAGGAGCCGCCCATTTAGCCCCATATTTGGAGAAATGGGATAGCTTTCAGCCTCAGCCCGCTGCTACCGTGGCGGTTGAATTATCGCAACCTGACACCGACATAGAAAAAGCCGCCTAACTAAACCCATCGAGTAAGATCAAGACAGGTTTAAACCTATGACAAATTTTATGCAGGCTGATACACCCAGAGAGCCGACTATTGCAGATGTGCTGACTGAATTACAGGAGTTCAAGGCCGATGTAGACCAGCGCTTTGAGCAGGTAGACCAGCGCTTTGAGCAGGTAGACCAGCGACTAGAGAGACTGGATTATAAGTTCGATACCTACGAAAAATCCTCCGAGAAGCTATTACGCCTGGCCACAACCATTATTGTGGCAGCCGCAACGGTGGCGGTGCTGCCCTCTGCCCTGCAAGCCATTGGGCCACTGCTGACACAAATGGTAACCTCTGGCCAGTAAATTAGGCCACAGGCTGTAGGATAGATAGACAAGCCTGGGCAATGGCCCATTCCTCCTGAGTATGGATCACCAGCACCCGCACCGCCGAATCTGCCGCAGCAATATCCTGGTCATCCTTGGCGCGGCCTAGCTCATCCTCCCGTAGTTTTACGCCTAAAAACTCAAAAGGGTGACAGGCTCGCTGCCAAACCAGAGGGCTATTCTCGCCAATACCCGCCGTAAACACAATGGCATCCAGCCCGCCTAAGCTGGCCATCATCGCTCCCATTTCCTGACGGAGCCGATGAATAAACATATCAATAGCCAGGGTCGCCTGCTTATGACCGGCCTCCATCGCCTCAACCACCAGCCGCATGTCATTGGAAATACCCGATATCCCCTTCAGGCCCGATGCTTTGTTGAGCAGGGTATCGAGGGCATCCACCCCGTAGCCCTCCTGACGCATCAGGTAGATGAGGATGCCAGGATCAACACTGCCAGAACGGCTGCCCATCATTAGTCCATCCAGCGGGGTAAAGCCCATCGTGGTGTCGATGCTGATGCCGTCTTTAACTGCCGCCAGGGAGCAGCCATTACCCAGGTGGCAGGTCAGGATCCGTAGGCTCGCGATATCTCGCCCCATCATGACCGCAGCCCGCTGAGCCACATACTGGTGACTAATGCCGTGAAATCCGTAGCGGCGAATGCCCTTTTCTAACCACTCGTAGGGGCCAGGATAGGTTGACGCGGCCTCTGCCATGCGGGCATGGAAGGCGGTATCAAAGACGGCTACCTGGGGGATGTGGCCCAGAATGCGTTCCATGGTTTCAAGGCCGTGTAGATTAGCCGGATTATGCACTGGTGCCAAAGGAATTAGCCGCCGAATCGCGTCTTTGACCTCGTCATTCACCCGCACACTATCGACATACTCCCGCCCGCCATGCACAACCCGATGCCCGACCACATCAATTTCGGATAGCGCTCTCAACACCTGGGTTTGCCCCTGCACCAGCGTTTCTAGCATGGCGGCAATGCCCTCGGCCCGGTCGGTGATGGGTAGAGCCGCCTTGATTTTGCCACCCTCCTGATTGGTGGCCGTGAGTTCTACCATGCCCTCCGCGTGAGTCCAATCTAAGGCCGCCCGCCATATTGAGTTAGGAGTCTGGTTCGACTCAGCTAAGCGGCTGAGGTCAAACAGGCAAGCTTTGTGACTGCTAGAACCGGCGTTGAGAACGAGGATTTTCATGCATCATCTCGAAATTCGGCAATCATTTCGGGCGAGTGAAAGACCGTATCAGCAATCGAAACAGCGTTATTCAAAACCTGGAAATACTGAATCTTACGGGTTAGCTCCTCTAGTTCATGGTGCAGCCGAGCCTCTTCTTCGCCCTCGGCTTTTTCCAGTTGACCCAGGAGATCACCCTTAGCAATTTGATAGTAAGACTGCATATCCCGACAGAAGGAATGCAGTTGCGAAACGGCTCGAAGGGGGGAGTAATCTTGAATACCAAAGAGAGGCTTTTTGTTTTCCATGGTCGCTAATGGGTCACCGTAACAAAGGATTGCCCTGATTTTAAGGGAAAGAGGTAGGGGATTTTGGATTTTGGATTTTAGATTTTCCAATTAGGAGGAGTAAAGGAGTAGGCACAGGGAGTTATTTTTCGTTTTGTCTTTTGCCTTCTGCCTTCCGCCTGCTTACTTCTGCCTTTCCCCTAAGTTCCTGGTCTTGCATCCAGTTCCTCTGGTAAATGGGAACGATCGCCATGCTTAACCAGCATCGGGCCATGCCGGTCAAAGCGAATCAGGGTCACAGAGGCGACGGGGAGATAAATACGATCTCGATACCGCCCACTGTCAATCCCCAACAAATTGCAGAGCATCAGCCGAATCGTTGTCTTGTGGGAAACCACCAGAACGTTGCCTACGGTGAACTGATCCTCAATTTCGGCCAGTACCAGAGACGCTCGGCTGGCTACCTGTACTCCGGTTTCGCCGCCGGTGGGTGGGTTCCAGGCGGGTTCGGTCAGCCAGCGCACGTAGTCCTGGTTATGGTGCGCTTGCACGTAATCTGGGGTTTGGCCTTCCCAGTCACCAAAGTTCATTTCCTTCAGCCCGGCGCGGAGCTGCATATTCAGCCCTACGGCCTTACACAGCGGCATGGCCGTAGCCACCGTGCGCTTCAGGGGGCTGGCAAACACCGCCTGCCAGGGTAAATGCCGGTACTTGTCGGCAAAGGCTTGGGCCATGGCCAACCCCTCTGGAGTTAGGTCAGGGTCAGAAAAACCGCAGTAGGTACCCGTTTGGCTGGCTTCAGTTTCGCCGTGGCGGAGGAGGTAGAGGTCGAGAGACATGGAAGGTAAAGGGGTAGGGGGTAAGGGGTAAGGGGGTTAAAAACAGGGCCAATGATTATCCATTCACCTGCTCACCCCCTTACCCTCTCGGCCTCACACGGTTAATCCGGCTTGGGCTTGCTCGTAATCCATCAGTTCTACCGGCACTGGAGAGGCTTTCCAGATGTTGTTGCAGTAGTCACGGATGGAGCGATCGCTGGAGAACTTGCCCATCCGCACCGCGTTGATGATGGACATGCGCGACCAGTTTTCGGGATCTTTGTAGGCGGCCCCGGCCCGATCTTGACAGTCAATGTAGGACTGGTAGTCCGCCAACAGCAGGAAGGGGTCTTCGTACAGCAGCTTGTCGGTCAGAGGGCGGAACAGGTTGCCGTCGCCCTTGGCAAAGAAGCCGGAGTTAACCAGGTCAATAACGCCCTTCAGGGTGGGGTTGCTGTGGTAGTAATCCCAGGGGTTGTAGCCGCTGGCCTTGAGGGCCATCACCTCTTCCACCACCAGCCCAAACAGGAAGAAGTTTTCGTCGCTCACCAGCTCGCGGATTTCCACGTTGGCCCCGTCCAGGGTGCCGATGGTGAGGGCACCGTTCATGGAGAACTTCATGTTGCCGGTACCGGAGGCTTCTTTACCAGCGGTGGAAATTTGCTCCGATAAATCCGCCGCTGGATAGACCCGCTGGCCAAAGGTGACGTTGTAATCGGGCAGGAAGACGACCTTGAGGAGATCGCCAATGGTGGGGTCGTTATTGACTACATCGCCCACAGCAGTGATGAACTTAATCATCAGCTTGGCCATGTAGTAGCCGGGAGCGGCCTTACCCCCAAAGATGAAGGTACGGGGGGCAATATCCAGGTTGGGGTTCTGCTTCAGCCGCTCGTAGAGGGTGATGATGTGCAGCACGTTCAGGTGTTGGCGCTTGTACTCGTGGATGCGCTTCACCTGGATGTCAAACATCGAGTCGGGGTTAACGACGATGCCGGTGCGCTGATAAATGTAGGTGGCCAGTTCCTGCTTAATGTCCCGCTTAATTTGCCGCCAGTAGTTGCGGAAGCCGCCATCGTGGGCGTAGCCTTCAAGCTGGCGCAGTTCATCCAGGTTGTGCAGCCAGCCATCGCCAATTTTCTCGGTATAGAGGGCGGCCAGGCGGGGGTTGCTGAGGGCAATCCAGCGGCGCGGGGTAACGCCGTTGGTAACGTTGATAATTTTGCCCGGGAACATCTCATGGAAATCTTTGAGAATAGTCTCTTTGACTAGCTCACTGTGTAACGCCGCCACACCGTTAATGGCGTAGCTGCCCAGGCTGGCCAGGTTAGCCATCCGCACGTAGCGCTCACCGGCTTCATCAATCAGCGATAGGCTGGCCAGTTTAGCCGGGTCGTTCATGGTCTGCACCCGCACGTCATCCATAAATCGCTGGTTGATTTCAAAGATGATTTCCAGGTGGCGGGGCAGCATTCCCCCAAACAGAGACAGGGGCCACTTTTCCAGGGCTTCGGGCAGCAGGGTGTGGTTGGTGTAGGCGAAGGTTTTACAGGTAATGCCCCAGGCTTGATCCCAGCCCATGCCGTGCTCGTCTATCAGCAGGCGCATCAGTTCAGCTACGGCCACGGCGGGATGGGTATCGTTAAGCTGGGCGGTGAACTTCTCGTGGAAGGTATCCAGCTTACGGCCCGACGCCAGGTGAATGCGAATCATGTCTTGCAGAGCGCAGGGACACAAAGAAAAACTGC
>JAAUUR010000247.1 GCA_012031045.1 Leptolyngbyaceae cyanobacterium SM2_5_2 | reverse complement strand
GCCGATCTCAACCGTACCTCGCCACCGGCTAGCAGACCCAGCGATCGCCCCACACTACTCCCCAAACCTCTCTTCAATGGCCTTCGATCGCTACCAAGCGTTGCAGCGGGAATGGTACTGGCTCCTCTCCCAACAAAAACTCTGGATGGAGCGCAGCACCTTAGAACCCTGGGTGAATGCTGTTAACCAACTCGAAGCCGACTTTAAGAGCCTGGCCACTTCGCCCTCGCACCGGGGGCTAGACCAGGTAAAAACCGGCCTGGCTGCCGTGCGGGCTCCCCTGGATAGTCAGATTTTGATTGATACCACCAACAGCGTCTATCGGCTGCAAGTTTGGCATTATCGCCTTAGCGTCATCGAGCAATTGCTGAATCAGGTTGATATCTGAAATTTTTATTTGACAAAAGGGACTCCCAACCCTCACAATAGAGATCGCTCAAATTAAGGGCCTGTAGTTCAACCGGTTAGAGCACCGCCCTGTCACGGCGGAAGTTGCGAGTTCGAATCTCGTCAGGCCCGTTTAGAATGTTAACCCCTCAACGCTAGCTCGGAGAGCGGCTTAAAGGACTTTACCCATGTCACCCCAGCGGCATGGGAACAACGGCATCTACAGCGATGGCGCGTCTTCTCAATGGGGTCTGATCCCCCCATTTTGCCTTTTGCCCTCCTCCTGGGCTAAATATCGTGACGTGGAAGGCCAAGGCGCTTTTTTTCGCTCAAGATAGAAGCTGAGGCAATCAAGGAGACAAGTATTGTGGTAGCCCCAGCCATTCAACCAACCGACACCGTTAGCCCCTACGAGGCCAAAACCCAGGCGATCGCCAAGGCCCTGTTAATCGCCACCCGCGAGAAAAAGAACCTGTTCGCCCAAATGCGCGACCAGATGCGCTGGGACGACAAAATTATGGACTTTGCCATGGGCAATCCGGGCTTGAAGGTGCAGCTCTTTCGGTTTATTGATGCCTTGCCGGCCCTACGCAGCAAGCCCGAAATTGCCCGCCATCTGCAAGAGTACCTGGCGGTAGACGAGGTCGAGCTGCCCAGTGCGCTGAAGGGCCTTTTGAACTTTACCAACCCCGACTCGGTGCCGGGGCAACTGGCCGCTACTACCGTGGCCCCCGCCGTAGAAACCCTAGCTTATCGCTACATTTCCGGCGACACCATCGACAAGGCGATTAAAGCCATTGAGCGACTGCGGAAGGACAAGCTCACCTTCACGATGGATTTGCTGGGGGAAGCGGTGATTACCGAAGTCGAGGCCCAGGCCTATCTTCAGCGCTACCTGGAGCTGATGGCACAACTCGCCCAGGCGGCCCATACCTGGAAGCCAGTGGCGGCGATCGACGCTGCCGATAATCAACCCCTGCCCAAGGTGCAGGTGTCCGTTAAACTCACCGCTTTTTACTCCCAGTTTGACCCCCTGGATGCCGAGGGTAGCCGCGCCCAGGTGAGCGAACACATCCGCACCCTGCTGCGCCGTGCCCAGGAACTTGGCGTGGCCGTCCACTTTGACATGGAGCAGTACCGCTACAAGGCTCTCACCCTGGCCATTCTCAAAGAGATTCTAATGGAGGCCGAGTTCCGCCAGCGCAGTGATATCGGCGTTACCCTGCAAGCCTACCTGCGCGACAGCTACGGCGATCTAAAAGACCTCATCCTCTGGGCCAACCATCGCGGTACCCCGGTCACCGTGCGCCTGGTCAAGGGAGCCTATTGGGATCAGGAAACTATCACCGCCCGGCAGAACGGCTGGCCTAGCCCGGTTTACAGCCAGAAAGTCTCTACCGACGCCAACTTTGAGCGCATGACCCGGCTGCTGCTGGAAAATCATCAGCACCTCTATGCGGCCATTGGTAGCCACAATGTGCGCTCCCAGGCCCACGCTATGGCCATTGCGGAAGAGCTGGCCATCCCCCGCCGCCATATCGAGCTCCAGGTGCTCTACGGCATGGCCGATAAACTGGCTAGAACCCTGGCCGATAGAGGCTTTCGCGTCCGGGTTTACGCGCCCTTTGGAGAACTCATTCCCGGTATGTCCTACCTGATTCGGCGGTTGTTGGAGAATACCGCCAATAGCTCCTTCCTTAAGCAAAGCCAGCAGGAGGTACCAGTGGAGCAGTTGCTGGCCGCGCCGGCGTTTGCCGAGGAGGATCTGGAGGCGAGAGCGTCCCATACGGCCCCGGTGCCCTTCCCCAATGCCCCGGATACCGACTTCGCCCTCGCTACCCAGCGCGCCCTGGCCGCAGAGGCGCTGAAGACGGTCCATGCCCAGCTAGGCCAGCGTTATAGCCCGATTATCAACGGCGAGTCAGTTAGCACAGAGGTCAGTGTGGACTCGGTGAATCCCTCCAAGCCTGGGGAGTTGGTCGGCAAGGTGGGTCTGGCCAGCCAGGAACAGGCGGAGCGGGCGATCGCGGCGGCCAAGGCGGCGTTTCCGGCCTGGGCCGCTACCCCAGCCTCAGAGCGGGCCGCCATCCTGCGGCGGGCGGCGGAGATGATGGCCTCTCGGCGTCAGGAACTCAACGCCTGGATGGTTTACGAGGTGGGCAAGCCGCTGGGCCAGGCCGATCCAGAAGTCTCTGAGGCCATTGACTTCTGCCGCTATTATGCTGACGAAATGGAACGGCTAGACCAGGGCTATGCCTACGACTACCCAGGGGAAACCAACCACTATCGCTACTTTCCGCGCGGCATTGCGGTGGTAATCTCGCCCTGGAACTTCCCATTAGCCATCGCCACTGGGATGACCGTCGCCGCCCTGGTAACGGGCAACTGCACCATCCTCAAACCGGCGGAACCTCAGCGGTGATTGCCGCCAAGCTAGCCGAAATCCTGCTTGCAGCGGGGATGCCAGCGGGGGTGTTCCAGTACCTGCCAGCTAAGGGCTCGACGGTGGGGGCACACCTGGTGCAGCATCCCGATGTCCACATGATTGCCTTTACGGGCTCCCGCGAAGTCGGTTGCCGCATCTATGCAGAAGCCGCCCAGTGGCGACCGGGCCAGCGACACCTGAAGCGGGTGGTGGCGGAGATGGGTGGCAAAAACGCCATCATCATTGACGAGAGCGCTGATTTGGATCAGGCGGTGCAGGGTGTGGTGTATTCGGCCTTTGGCTACAGCGGTCAGAAGTGTTCAGCCTGCTCTCGCCTCATCGTGGTGGCCTCGGTGTACGACACCGTTGTCCATCGCCTAGTGGAAGCGACTCGCTCCCTCAACGTGGGGGATGCGGCCCAGCCCAGCACTAAGGTCGGCCCGGTGATCGACGCTAAGGCCCAGGCCAAAATTCAGGAGTACATTGCCAAGGGCAAGGCAGAGGCCACCCTGGCCCTGGCTATGCCTGCGCCAGAAACCGGCTATTTCGTTGGTCCTACGGTGTTTACCGATGTCGCCCCCGATGCCATCATTGCTCAGGAAGAGATCTTTGGCCCGGTGCTGGCGGTGATTAAGGCCAAGGATTTTGAGGAGGCGCTGGAGATCGCCAACAACACCGACTACGGACTAACCGGCGGCCTCTACTCCCGCACTCCCTCCCACATCGCGCGGGTGCAGGCCGAGTTAGCGGTGGGCAACCTCTACATCAACCGGGGCATCACCGGGGCGATTGTGTCCCGGCAGCCCTTCGGCGGCGGCAAAATGTCTGGGGTGGGTTCCAAGGCCGGTGGACCAGACTACCTGCTGCAATTCCTAGAACCTCGCCACGTTAGCGAAAATGTCCAGCGCCAGGGCTTTGCCCCGATCGAGGGAGTCGATTAAGGTTGGGATGATCACGGAGTCTCTGCCAATGACCTGGGCCGCCGTTACCGAACCCATCCTCCTCTGGCAAGACGAGTTCTGGCTAGTGGTGATTTAAAGGCAAACGTCGAAGAAGATAACAACCTAAACCAAGTCCAGGATGGAAAGCGTAGTTTTTTGCCCTCACCCCCAGCCCCTCTCCCAAGGGGCGAGGGGAGCCAGAAACAGTCGCTTTCAAAGTTCCTCTCCCAGAGGGAGAGGAACTTTGGGTGAGGGGGACTCCAGGTTTCAAGATAGACGAGGTTTACATCGGGTGGGCCGCACCTTAAAGCGCCTCATATCGGGCTGATTAGATATTTAGAAATTCTGTCATCTGCCCTGGGTTAAATCATTTGTAATTTAGGATACAGAAGGTCCTCTTAACCTGAATTTCAATACTCTGCATGAGCTTGTATACAGCCAATGTTGCTAACCAAGCAAAGTTGGCTGTAGCTATAAATTCTGTTGGCCATCTGGAGCCATGATGATTAGCGTTGTTGAAACCATAGCTTGTGATACGAAACTGGAGAGTTATGTTGCAGAAATTCGAGTTAAAGCGTGTATCCCAGTTGGCGTTAGTTTTAGCTTCAATGGTAGCGTTGGCGGCCTGTGGCTCCAGCCCTACAACGACGACAACCGAAGCCCCTGCCGCTGATTCTTCTACTACAGATACATCTGCGGTGCCTGCCGCTCCCACTGACTTAAAAGATGTACGAGTTCAGCTTTCCTTCCTGAAACAAAGTTTAGACGCACCGCTCATCATAGCCATCAATAAAGGTTATTTTGCTGAAGCAGGTCTAAATGTTACCTACGAGCGCGGCTTTGGTAATACAGATACCATCAGTAAACTGGGCACCGGCAGTTTTGACATTGCCTTCAGCGACATGTACAACACAATGGATTTTAATGAAAAAAATCCTAACGACAAAATCATGGCGGTGGCCGTGGTGCAAAATCGGGCTCCCTTTGCGGTTATCAGCCTTAAGGACAGCGGCATTAGCACTCCTCAAGACCTAGCAGGAAAGAAATTGGGTGCCCCTGCCGGCGATGGCCCACGCAACCTTTTCCCCCTGTTTGCCGAGGAAGTTGGCGTAGATCCTAATTCGGTCGAGTGGGTCACTATGGAGCCTAAATTGCGGGAATCTTTTTTACTCCAAGGACAGGTTGACGCCATCACCGGCTTTTCACCCTCGGCGTTACCAACCTTGCTGAAAGCCGGTAAAACTCCTGGGGATATCAACGTCTTCTACTACTCCGAAAATGGGTTGGATTTCTACGGTAATGCCATCCTGGTAAAAGCGGCTTTTGCAGAAGAAAATCCGGATATTGTAGCCGCCTTTGTTAAGGCGTACCTGCGCGGTTCCAGGATGTTTTAAAAGATCCAACCGCTGGCTTGGATGCGGTGATTGCCTCGGACGAGAGTAAGTTGATGAATCGTGAGGCCGAGCGCATTCGGATGGAAATTGCCCTGCGGGATCTATTTATTACTCCCGAAGTTGAGCAAAACGGTCTGGGCGGCCTGGACGAAGCCCGGATGACCAAGACCATTGATCAGGCGGTGCAAGGGTTTGAGCTGTCTTCCACGCCAGCGTTGGAGGATATCTTCACCGACGAATTTTTGCCCCCTGTGGAAGAACGAACTCTACCGCCTGAAAGCGAACGGTTGCCCCTTCAGTAAGCACCGCCTCCTGGGCCAGGCTAGTCTGGCCCAGGAGCTTACTATTGGCCATTTCACAGTCCTACCCTTCGGATAATCCTATGGTTCAACCTGTAACCGGTACCAATGTGCCGCAGTCTACCGCCTTCGACACCACTCCCCTATTAGAGTTCGACCAAGTTGGGCTGGAATACCCCTTTGAGGGAACCATGCGGCGCATTATTCAGGAGGTCAACCTCTCCATTCAGCCGGGAGAATTTGTTTCCTTTGTTGGCCCCAGTGGCTGCGGAAAAACCTCAATTTTGAGAATGGTTTCAGGCTTGAATCCGGCTCCCATTGGAGAAATTCGCTACCGGGGGCAACCGGTCACAAAACCGCTGAATAATGTGGGGATTGCCTTTCAAAACCCGGTGCTGCTGCCCTGGCGCAACACTTTGAATAACGTGATGTTGCCCTTGGAAATTGTGCAGCCCTATAAGCGAGAATTTCGGCAGAAGAAAGCTGAGTTTACCCACATGGCCCAGGACTTGCTGGCTACGGTTAGGCTGCAAGACTTTCAGAAACAGTATCCCTGGCAGTTGTCGGGAGGGATGCGGCAGCGGGCTTCGCTGTGTCGAGCACTCATTCATCAGCCGGAAATTTTGCTGCTGGATGAACCTTTTGGCGCCCTAGATGCCTTCACCCGTGAGGAAATGTGGTCAATGACCCAGGCTCTATGGATGCGAGTTAAATGCCTTAGCATTTTGATTACCCACGATTTGCGGGAGGCTGTGTTTCTGTCGGATCGGGTATTTGTGATGAGCCCCCGACCCAGCTCTATTATCTATGAGGAAAAAATTAATTTGCCGCGTCCTAGGGGGTTAGAAATGGAGCTATCCGACGAGTTTAATCACTATTTCTCTAACATCCGTCGCCATATTCACCATAACTAGGCTTTGGCCCATAATCGCCCATGTCAACCTCAAAGTTTGAACGATTCCTGAAATCTAAATCTGCTGGGTTTGTGCTGCCCTTCATCGCGACAGTGCTGCTGTTTGTGCTGTGGGAGCTAGCAGTAATTATTTTCAGAATTCCTGAGTTTAATTTGCCCTCACCCTCTAGCATTGTGCAGGCTACTGCTGAGTTTACCCCACAGCTTTTTGTTAATTCCATGCGCACTCTGTGGACAACCCTGCTGGGCTTTGTCTTAGCGGTTATTGTGGGAGTAATTCTAGGTTTTTTAATTGGCTATTCTAAGGTCGCTTACCTCACCCTTTATCCCCTACTGGTAGCCTTTAACACCATTCCCAAAGCGGCTATTGTGCCGTTATTAGCTATCTGGTTCGGTGCGAATGCTATTCCAGCCACAATTACCGCTTTTTTGCTCGCCTTTTTCCCGATCGCGGTTAACGTGGCCCTGGGGTTAGACACCGTTGAGCCAGAGATGAAGGACGTGCTGCGCTCCCTGGGTGCTTCCCAAGTGGAAACCTTCCAAAAAGTCGGCTGGCCCCACACCTTGCCCTACATTTTTGCGTCCCTCAAAATTGCGGCGTCCTTTGCCTTCATTGGCACCGTTATTTCTGAATCGGTGGCCTCCAACGCTGGGTTGGGCTACTTGATTGTGCAGGCTACCTCTGACTTCAACATCCCCCTGGCCTTTGCCGCGCTAATTGTGCTGGCTGTGATGGGGGTAATTCTCTACGGCTTTTTTGTGTATGTCGAGAAGAAGGTGATTTACTGGGCACGGTAGTAGATTCCCCTAAATCTGCCCCTGCCAGGAGAGAGATTGCTGGGCGGAGTTAGCTCCTAAACTTCGCGTAGCCGTGATGTCTAGAATGGCATAGGTGCCTGGCCTCAGCGTATGCCCCTCCAACGGTAACTGTCCTAGGGCTAGCTCAAAGCGGTTGCTGGCTAAGGTGACCTGGTTGGCTGTGAGCGTTCCTTCGTAAACCGTAGTGTAGCGAGGGCGTCGATCATCCCGTGGGTCATCGGTTGAGGTCTTGAGCGTGACTCGAAACTGGGTATCCAGATAGGCAGACTCTCCAGCTAGATCTAGCACGATAGCTTTGAGCGCCGGGCCGTTGCTTTGTAGGCCACCCCAGGCTAACCGAGTGGCATCTTGACTGCGGACGGCATTGGTCACGATAACCGTCATAGCCTGACCGTGGCGCTGAGTGGTGTACTCAGCCCAGATATCATCAGAAAAGGTAGCGGACAGGCCGCCATCCTCCTGAATGGCGGCGGTCATACTAGCCGCGGCAAGGGAGGGCAGAGGCCGGGCCGCCTGCCAATCCAAGCGGATAGCGCCTTCAACTCGGCCCGTGTATTCCCAGTAGCTATCGTTAACCCGTGATCCTGGAGCTAGCAGCGCATTGGCTCCGGCGCTAGGCGCCCACAGGTTGCGCGATAGCCACAGCGGCTCAGCCGTCAACCTTGGCAGGGGCACCGTTTGCACAAGATTTTCGGGCTGTAGCGGTTCGAGTTGATTCACCAACCGCAGTTGCCCATCACGACCGGGCTGGCCATCCTGACCAACGTTGCCGGTTGCACCGTCGTATCCATCCTGGCAAACGTAGCGGCTTGTCTGGCAGCGGTAGTCGGCTTGGCCGGGCGTTCCTGTACAGGTTTGCACCTCCCAACTCGATACCCGACAACGACAACCCAACGCCCCAACGCCACCCCGTCCGCCCCGCCCGCCC
>JAAUUR010000246.1 GCA_012031045.1 Leptolyngbyaceae cyanobacterium SM2_5_2 | reverse complement strand
TTGAAGGCAAGACATCGAGGAGAGAGGGACGGTTTAGAGGGGCGTCAGGGGGTGTTTGAGGGCGGGTTCGGGGGCGGGAGGGTTGCGTTCTAACGTTTCCAGGACTTGCAGAATGTTGAGGGCCGCGCGGTAACCTTCGGAGACCAGGTCTTGGTAGTCTTGGGTGTAGTCGAGGGGGACGTCGTAAAAGTCTGTGTTGAGCAAGCCTAGAATGCCCAGCACACCATTGAGTTGGGAACGAATTTTATAGGAGACTTGACGGAGCAGTTTGGCTTCCAGGAACCCACTGACAGGCTGGCCAGGGTTGGCTTGGGGTTGCTCGGCAAACTGCATGGCATACAGGGCGGCATAGTGCTGGCCCCTGGCCAGGAGGGTGTGGTGATTCCCGACTTCAACCACCCGGCCTTTTTCTAGCACAGCAATTTGGTCAGCCTTGTGAACCGTGGAGAGGCGATGGGCAATAATCAGGGTCGTGCGGTTCTGGCTCAGGTCGTCAATGGCCTGCTGAACCAGGCGCTCAGAGAGCGTATCGAGGGCGCTGGTGGCTTCATCTAGAATCAGGATTTCGGGATTTTGCACCAGGGCGCGGGCAATGGCTAGCCGCTGCCGCTGACCACCCGATAGAAGAACGCCCCGATCCCCAATCATCGTGTCGTAGCCCTGGGGCAGTTTGAGGATAAACCCCTCAGCATTGGCGCGGCGGGCGGCTTCTATTACCTCCTCGTCAGTGGCCTGGGGGTAGCCATAGCGAATGTTGTCTTTAACCGACGCATTGAACAAAAACGTGTCCTGACTCACAATGCCTAGCCGACGACGGAAGGACTTAATGTCAAACTCCTTCAGATCCACACCATCGATTTCGATGCAGCCCTCAGTAGGGTCGTAAAAGCGCGGCAGTAGGTCGGCCAGGGTAGATTTACCAGCCCCCGATGCTCCGACCAGGGCTAAGGTTTGCCCTCTAGGCAGGGTGAGATTAACGTTTTTGCACGGCCCCAGTCTTCGGCCCTGGGGTAGCGAAAGGCAACCTGGTTAAAGCGAATACCCTGGCTAAGCTGGGAAAAGGGGCGGTAGCCAGCGGGCATAAAGGGCTTGTTAGCTCGATTCAGGAAGCCAGCTAGCACCTCTGCACTGGCAGAATTGCTGGCTAGCTGGCTGCGGCTGCTATTCAGTTGCCCAATGAACGGCAGCAAACGGAAAAGCACCACCAGGTAAATCAACATAATCGATGAGAAAGACTCTAGCTGACTGGCAAAGAGAGATCGCCCCGCTATCACCAGTGAAATAAACGCCAGAATGCTGAGCATTTCGTTGAGGGGGCTGATGCCAGAAAACACCAGTTGCGACTTAAACTCTGCGGCTTCTCGCTGGCGGATGAGGTGGTTAAGGGTGGTAAATTCGCGGTCTTCACTGGCGGTCGCTTTGACCAGTCGAATGCCCGATAGCACCTCAATGGTACGACTTGAGAGGGCGGCCGCGCCTTAGAAAGCTGCTGGCCAAACACTTTAGCTTTGTTGATCGACACTTGGTTCGCCAGAGCGACTAATACCATCAGCCCCACCGAAACCAGCGTCAACTGCCAGGAAATCACCACCAAAATACCGACGAAAACTAAAATAGTTATGGTCAATGTGGCGATCCGATCTAGCGTTCTCACAGCTACGGCAACTCGCCCAACCTCAGTATTGAGGTAATTCATCAAATCGCCAAGCCGGACGTTAGCGTGGTAGTCTAAATCCACATCCAGAAGGAGTTGCAAGCCATTTTTTCGGAGGGTATAGACGTAGGAATGGCTGAGTAAATTAGCAATCACAGCTCCCCCGTAGGATGCTAAGTTCTTGAGCAGCAATATGCCGATTAAAAATGCCGTCATTGCCAGAGCACGGCGTCCTTCTGGCAGCCCTTCAAACATTGAGAACAGTGGCCTAAAAGCCGGAGGAAAATTAGCGGTGCTGAGGATATCTTGCCCCAGCAGATCCAAAATTAAAGGGATAATTAATGTAATGCCAATGCCATTAAAAATAGCCCCTGATAGCCCAAAGATAATGGACAGAAAAAATAATCCAGGGGATTTTTGGCAATACTAGCAAGTAGGCGGTTGGCATTCATAAACATTATCAAACCTAACGTTTTAAGACCTGTAAGTAGACCCAGAATTAGACCTGCAATTGGCTAAAACCTGCTGCAACTGAGTGGCCATAGCCTCCAGGCTGTAGAACCGGCAGCATCGCTCTCTGGCCTGTTGCCCCAATTGTTGAGCACGGGGCCAGTCGGCAAAAATGGCCGCAAGCTGGTTGGCCAGGTCAGCCGGTGCATCGGGCGCGGCCAGGTAGCCCGTATCACCCAAAATGTTTGGAATATCCCCAACTCGGGTAGCCAGGATAGGTTTGGCCATAGCCATGCCATCCGTCAGCTTGAGGGGAAACTGTGCCAGAGCGGCCGGGGTATGCCGTTGAGGTACAGCAATGACGTGGGCGGCGGCCACCACAGCAGGCATTTGCTCGGCAGGCACCCCTGGTAACTGCACCATCCACTGCCCCAGCGGGCCGCGAGTTGCTGGTCGTAGTCGTCGTAGGGGCTGCCACCGACAATCACCAGACGCATATCCGGCTGATTGAGCTGGGCAATCGCCGTCAGCAAATCCTCAAGTCCTTTATAGGGTCGGGGCGCACCGGGGAACATAACTACCCGGTAGTCCGCCAGCCCCAAGCGACAGCGACTCTCCTCTGGATCGTAGCGGCTAGGGTCGAACAGGGCTACATCCTTGCCGTTAGGAATGCAGGTACCGCCGAATCGGGCCTGCAAAAATTGCGTATGGGTGGTGACGTGGTTAGCATAGGGCACCCAGCGCTCCACCTGTTTCAGGTACAAGGGGTGATCCATCTGGCGTAGGGCACCGTCTGGCTTGAGCAGATCCCGCCCCAACTGCTGGAGGGAGGGACGATAGCGCCACTCATCGCCGCCGTGCCAGCTCAGCTCCCAATCGTCGATATCCAGGACAACGGGTTTGTGATGCCGGAGCCGATGCAGCAGAGCCAGCCCAAAACTGCTAGGTTTGAGCTTGTAGGCGTAGATGATATCCCCCTGCAATTGGCGAAAAAGAGCCTGGATGGGCAGCACCCCCCAGCGCAATGCCTCTACCGGAATAGCCCGAATGGGAATATCGGTTTGGGCGGAGAGAATGTGGCGATCGCCCGTAAAGCCAACGATTTCTACCCGGTAACCGGCTCGTTGCAGTGCCTGGGCTAGCAAGAAAGGCCTGACTGCGCCGCCCCAGCGCCCCGCTCCTTGCTGAGACAAATCGCTAGCCAGAATTGAGATGGTTGTCAGCGAGGGATCAGGAACATCCTGCCCAGCCACCAAGGACTGGGATTTAGTCGGATCTAGGATTGACTCAATTGACGGGGGGCGATTGTCCAGCATGGGAGTACCAGGGCTTGGCTAGACGAAGATACAGGCAGGAGGCACCTATAGCTTGCCCATCTTAGCCGGGGGTTTTAAGGTCTGGGAAATTTTCATAGGCTAACCCCACACAACAGCCTTTGCCCTGCTGGTGTAGCGTTTTGCAGGGTCGTTGCTACCCCGTAGCATGGCTAACCCCACCAGTGGGCCAACCCCAGCCCCTGAATAATCTTGATATGGTGCACTGACTGGCTAGCCTAGGAAACGGTTAACCAGGGCATCACTAAGCTGGATACTTCAAACTGGGTACTTCCCGGCCTGCTCTGCGGCTTTTATAGCAACCGCCACATTAGTTTTATAGCAACCGCCACATTAGTTAGGACATTTTGACGGAGAGGCTAAGGCAGTTGCGAGCCAGCTAGCTGTTCCAGCTTTGGTGATACACTAACCAACCATGTCCTAAACTAGCTGGCCAGCGCTATAAGACCCAGATGCCATGATCAATCAGTCTTAGCGTTGTAGAATTGCCTTCAACCGAGCCGGGTCACCGTCATCAGTAACCCGGCCAGCTTGAAGGAGGAAGGCGCGATCGCAATAGTCCAGTTCAACTAGGCGATGGGTCACCCAGAGAGCGGTTAACCCACGCTCTTTCACCAGGGCTCTTACCCGCATAACCAAATCAATTTGACTATCGGGATCGAGCAAAGCAGTGGGTTCATCCAGTAAGAGCACATGGCAGTGGCGAGCAATGGCTCCGGCAATGGCCACGCGCTGCTTTTGACCACCACTAAGAGCATAAATGGGGCGGCGCTTAAGATCGAGCAGATTAATAGCAGCTAGGGCATCATCAACGCGGGCACGAATATCTGCCAGGGGCAAATGCTCATCCACCAAACCAAAGGCCACGTCAGTCCCCACCGTGGGCATAACCAACTGGTGATCAGGATTTTGAAAGACGAAGCCAACGGGGGCATCAATCCACCACTCGCCAGCTTGGGGAGTCAGCAAGCCACCTAAGATTCTCAACAGGGTAGATTTGCCGCTGCCGTTGTTACCGAGCAGCATACAAAACTCCCCTTTTCAATGGTCAGAGAGCATCCCTGCAATACCGATTGCCCAGACGGCCACTGAAACTGCAAATTGTTGACATAGACAGCAGCGCTTTGCTCAGCCGCCTTAGCATCCTCTAGCGACACTGGATAGACCTGCTACTGATCAGCGCTGAGCGCAAAGAAGCCAGGTGGACGTCCTGAGGCCGTAGCGGTACTAGTTTTCTCAAAAATTTGTACCGCAGCTAATTCACTGGCCAGAACAGCAAGCTTTTTGTGGGGTTGCTGGTCGCAGGTTAGCTCAATCAGCTGGCTGCCGCCATTGCGGAGCTCGTTAACAAGCGAACCATAGAGTGTATCAGCCGCCTCTTGCTCCTTTTTCTGCACCGACAGAGGCATAGCGGTGTGCTTCAGAGTCAATTCAATCGTGAACATGGGCAAAAAGTACGGTAGTGAACTTGCGATATGAGGACAGAAATTAGCCAATTCTATCCTCTTCTTTAAGTGTAGACGCTGAGCAGGCTAAACCACGGCATGAACCTGCCCCGGCGTTGAATTAGGTAAACATACTCAATAGCCGAGGGCAAACCTTAAGGGAATCAGTAGCTATCGCTTGGGATCATGAAAAACACCCCCTATAATGATGATTACGGTAAAGAATAGTAAACACTACTCATAATTGGTGACGCTCTAGCTTGACATTGTGTAGGTTAGTGAGTTGCGAAATTGAGTTAGAGCCATTATCTTCCGTGTATATACCGTGTTGACTATCATTACGGAGATTCGCGTATGACCATAGCAATGGGACGCGCGCAAGCCCAGCGAGGATGGTTCGACGTCCTTGACGACTGGCTAAAGCGTGATCGCTTTGTGTTTATCGGCTGGTCAGGCCTACTACTGTTTCCCTGCGCCTACATGGCGGTAGGGGGCTGGCTGACCGGCACCACCTTTGTGACCTCCTGGTACACCCACGGCCTAGCGTCGTCGTACCTGGAAGGGGCGAACTTTTTGACCGTAGCGGTTTCGACTCCGGCCAACAGCATGGGGCACTCGCTGCTGCTGCTGTGGGGGCCAGAAGCCCAGGGCGACTTTGTGCGCTGGTGCCAAATTGGCGGGCTGTGGAGCTTTGTGGCGCTGCACGGTGCCTTTGGTTTGATTGGCTTCATGCTGCGGCAGTTTGAGGTAGCGCGGCTGGTGGGTCTACGGCCCTACAACGCGATTGCCTTTTCAGCGCCGATTGCGGTGTTTGTGAGCGTGTTTTTGATGTATCCGTTGGGGCAGTCGAGCTGGTTTTTTGCGCCCAGCTTTGGGGTAGCGGCGATTTTCCGCTTCCTGCTGTTCTTCCAGGGCTTCCACAACTGGACGCTGAACCCCTTCCACATGATGGGGGTGGCGGGTGTGCTGGGCGGTGCCTTGCTGTGCGCCATTCACGGGGCGACCGTGGAGAACACCCTGTTCAAGGATGGGGAGAATGCCAACACCTTCCGAGCCTTTGAGCCGACCCAGGCGGAAGAGACCTACTCGATGGTGACGGCGAACCGGTTCTGGTCTCAGATTTTTGGGATTGCCTTTTCCAACAAGCGCTGGCTGCACTTTTTCATGCTGTTTGTGCCCGTCACGGGGCTGTGGATGAGTGCGGTTGGAGTCGTGGGCTTAGGGTTGAACCTGCGGGCCTATGACTTTGTTTCCCAGGAGATTCGGGCTGCCGAAGACCCTGAGTTTGAGACCTTCTACACCAAGAACATTCTGCTGAACGAAGGCATTCGGGCCTGGATGGCACCCACCGACCAGCCCCATGAGAAGTTTGTATTCCCCGAAGAGGTACTACCTCGCGGTAACGCTCTGTAGGGATAGAAATACACGTTTGAGTGGGTTAATTGAGTTAATTGCTCAGGTTAGTCAGCTCACTATAGTCATCTGGAGAGGTCTACCGGCCTCTCTTTTTTGTTGTCATACCCTGAGTTCGAGATAGCCGCTACTCACCCACCCATCCCCTCATCCACCTCTTCACCCCTCCTCACCCATCCGACCCATTCCCAGCCCAGGGTCGCCGCAGATGAAGCGGCAGATGGTTGCAGTCGTTAAAGCGGCGTACAAAGGGGCCATAGTCCATTAGTTCTACCAGAGACAGGGAGGTCACTGACATGGCTAGGCGATCGCGATACCGCCCCACATCCACCCCTAAAAGGGTACACAGCATAATCCGTAGAGTGGCCTTGTGAGAAACAATCAGCACATTACCATCGGGATAGGTATCTTCAATTTCCGCTAGCACATCGGAACTGCGGCGGGCCACCTGCATTCCCTTTTCGCCCTGGGTGGGGCTGTTCCAGGCGGGATCAGCCAGCCAGCGAATATAGTCGTCATGAAAGGCCGCGTTAACCTCCGCTGGCGACATGCCCTCCCATTTACCAAAGGAGAGTTCTCGTAGGCCGTCCCGACATTCAAAGTCCAACCCAGCCGACTGACAGAGGGGCTGCAAGGTTTCAACCGCATGGTGGAGGGGACTGCAAAAGAGCGCCTTCCAATCGAGCTGGTAGTAGGTTTTGGCAAAAAAGTCAGCCATTTGCTGCCCCCGTGCTGTCAAAGAAACTTGATCTCGGCTACAGTAGCGCCGAGTGCGACAGTACTCGGTTTCAGCATTGCGGAGCAGGTAAAGCCTCAGGGGCATAGTGTCCTTACCTCAGGTGGAGGGTAGTGAGCGCAGCGCATCGCTCAAGTGAGAACGGTCAGCAATGGTGTGAAATAATGGCCCCCGCTTGGCCAACTCGACCACACTAACAGCGGCAACGGGCATATCCATGCGATCACGATAGCGGCCTACATCAATGCCCAGTAACGTACACAGCATGATCCGAATGGTTGCCTTATGGGAGACAACCAGAATATGCCCAGTGCTGTGGGTATGCTCAATCTCATCCAGCACCTGAGCCGAGCGACGGGCAATATCCACAGCTCGCTCGCCCCCCACCGGCGCGTACCAGGCGGGATCCGTTAACCAGGCTACATACTCATCGTGGTGTTCGCGATCTACGGCGGTGGGGTGCATCCCTTCCCAACGGCCATACATCACTTCTCGCAAGCCATCCCGCAGCTGCATCTCCATGCCTGTTTGCTGGCAGAGCGGCTTCAGCCGTTTCCACGGCTCGCCGTAGGGGGGCTAACATAAGCCGCTGTCCAGGGTAAAGCGGCGTAGGTATCGGCAAATTCCTGAGCCATAGCCACTCCCTCTGGCGTTAGCCCTGGGTCATTTTCTGGCGTGCCACAGTAGCCCCCGGTCAGGCTGTAAGCCGTTTGACCATGCCGTAAAAAGTACAGAAAAACTCCCATCGTTTCTGCCCCAGAAGGTGGGATCCAAGAACCACAGGTAAGCGTCCTAACGAGCTATGATCTGGGTTTAACCCCTACTCTAACTTACCGGGGTTACCGGACGGATAGGGTGAAGAGCTGATGAAATCAGAGATGGTAGAGCCCTAGAATGTAGTCGGCTGCTCCCTTCTCTGTGGCCAAGGTCTCTTACTCTAATTCTCGGCGGCCCTCCAGCGCCCTGGCCAGCGTCACCTCATCGGCATATTCTAAATCACCACCCATCGGCAGACCGAAGGCAATCCGGGTAACACGGGTAAACGGCTTGAGCAACTGGCCAACGTATAGGGTAGTCGTATC
>JAAUUR010000245.1 GCA_012031045.1 Leptolyngbyaceae cyanobacterium SM2_5_2 | reverse complement strand
CCCTGCCTGCCGACGCTACCCCGCCACCCCCAGCCGTCCTCCGTCCCCAGTTGCAGGCTGAGCTTTGGCAATTGTCGGTGGCCCATGCCGTGCAGGGCGTGGTGGATTTCGTCAAAATGGCGGAAGATCAGGCCAAACGCACGGGCATTCGCTCTGGGGCGGTGTTTTTCCCCGAAGGAAATCAAACCGTGGGCACGGGGGGCTACGACTCGCGCCTGCAGTATTGGGAGCGATTCCCCAGCTCTATGGAATGGCACCCAATGGCCTATGCCGTCTGCGGCCATGCGGGTTGTATTCTGGATGGCATTCGCCGGGTGTTAACCATGGCTCCAGCCAACCCGTCGCCGCTGGTCATGCCCGCCATTGCCGGAATTTGGGGCCAACCCACCCAC
Organism: Leptolyngbyaceae cyanobacterium SM2_5_2; assembly: GCA_012031045.1. Taxonomy (GTDB): domain Bacteria; phylum Cyanobacteriota; class Cyanobacteriia; order Phormidesmidales; family Phormidesmidaceae; genus Nodosilinea. The sequence goes on along the minus strand of JAAUUR010000245.1, from coordinate 7,745 downwards.
AACCGCCCCGCCATTGAAACGCAAATGGATGCCATCCGCCGGGCCGCCCCTGAGATCAATGCCGTTAGCCACTTCGCCTATTCCTGGCAAGATCCTGAGTTTGACCGGGTGACGTAAAGTTTTGCTCCCTAACTCAACCCCAGCCATAGCTCGCCCGGCTAGCCAGCCCGTTGTCCAGGCGTTTTGGAAGTTAAAGCCGCCGGTAATGCCGTCAATATCCAGAATTTCTCCAGCCAGATAGAGCCCTGGGCAGATGCGGCTGGCCATAGTTTTGAAGTCCACCTCCCGCAGTTGCACGCCGCCGCAGGTAACGAACTCGTCCTTAAAAACGCCCTTACCGGTGATGGCATAAGCACCGCGCGTTAGCTCTGTTACCAGGGACTGCAACTGCGGCTTGGATAAACTGGCCCAGGTTAGGTCAGCCGCTAAGCCAGCTCGATGCTGTATCAGGTAGTGCCAGAGTCGGCGGGGTAGAGGAAAAGGCGGAAAACTGATAATCAACCGCTTACCCTGATCCTGTTTGAGATCTAATAGCCGCTGCCGCACCTGTTCCTGGGTTAACTGGGGTAGCCAATTAATCGTCAGGCTGGCCTGGTAGCGCTGGTGATGCAGCCCAATCGCCCCGTAGGCCGACAGCTTAAGCACCGCTGGCCCGCTCAAACCCCAGTGGGTCATCAACAGCGGGCCGGTTTGCTGGAGGGGTTTGCCGTCCTCCAAGGGAAGGGTGAGCGTTACCGGATCCACCGATACCCCGGCCAGTTCTCGCAGGGCCGGGTCAGAGATATTGAAGGTAAACAGCGACGGCACCGGTGGCACAATCCTATGCCCCAGGGCTTGGGCCAGCCGATAGCCCACCGGACTGCTACCGGTAGCCAGCAGCAGGCGATCGCACCACCAACCGGCTGAGCCCTTAACAGCTACGGTAAATCCCCTATCATCGCGATTAATTTGGCTAACGGGTTGACGGGTATACAACTGCACACCCAACCGGCGCGCCTCCCCCAGCAGACAGTCGATCACCGTGCCCGAATCGTCGGTTGTTGGGAACATGCGGCCATCGGCCTCAGTTTGAGCCTGACCCCCCGCTGCTCAAACCAGGCCACGGTATCCTGGGGCTGAAAGCGGCTAAACGGGCCACGTAGCGCCTTGTTGCCTCTGGGGTACTGGTTGACCAGTACGGCGGCATCAAAGCAGGCATGGGTCACATTGCACCGCCCGCCGCCGGAAATTCTTACCTTCGTTAGCGGTTCTCGCCCCGCTTCTAGAATGTGGATCCGCAGAGGCAGAGAGTTGGCAACAGCCGCTTCGGCGCAGGCAATGGCACCAAACAGACCGGCGGCCCCTGCCCCAACCACAATCACATCGCTGTTTTGGTAAGCCACGCTGGGATTTATCATCAACCCTTACTTGATTACCATACTGGATTAGTCACCTACGGGGGACTCAGCTCACCCAACGCCGCCACTTTATAATGTAAACAGACGTAAATTTTCTGAGAAACCTCCTATGGCTGCTGTGGATCTCGCCCAAATTGCCGCCCAGCTTCAAAGTCAAGACTCCAAAGACCGTATGCTGGCCCTGGCCTCTTTGCGGAATGTGCCCGCCGAGCAAGCCGCTCCGCTGATTCGACAAATGATCCACGACCCCAATATCCAGATTCGCTCGATGGCGGTGTTTGCCCTGGGCCTCAAGCCCGATGAAGCAGCCTTTGATATTTTGATCGACCTGCTCAAGTCTGACCCCGATTACGGCATTCGGGCTGATGCGGCTGGGGCGTTGGGTTATTTAGAAGATCCTAGGGCCTTTGAAACCCTAGTGCGAGCCTTCTACGAAGATACAGACTGGCTGGTGCGCTTTAGTGCGGCGGTTTCTCTGGGTAATCTCAAGGATCCCCGCGCCCACGATGTACTGATGCAGGCGCTCCAGAGTAAGGAAGCCGTGATGCAGCAGGCCGCGATCTCCGCCGTAGGCGAAATTGGCGACCTGGAGGCCATCGACGAAATCCTCAAATTTGCCCAATCCGACGACTGGCTGGTGCGCCAGCGGCTAGCCGAGGCCCTGGGGCACCTGCCCAGCCCCAAAGCCGAGTCAGCCCTCCGCTACCTGGAAAAGACAGCCATTTTCAGGTAGCGGAAGCGGCTAGAATTTCCCTTACCCGGCTTCAAGCCCAATGGCCATCAACCCAATAGGTTGTATCTAAGGATGCAATAGATAGCCCAAAAGCCATCTTTCCAGCCGATTTTTTTGCCTTCCTTGTAGGTGCGGCCATAGTAGGAGATCCCCACCTCGTAAATGCGGCAGTTCATTTTGGCCACCTTGGCGGTAATTTCAGGCTCAAAGCCAAACCGATTTTCGCGAATGCGGATGGCCTGAATCACCTCGCGGCGAAAGGCTTTGTAGCAGGTTTCCATATCCGTCAAATTAATATTGGTCAGCATATTCGACAGCATGGTTAAAAACTTATTGCCAACCATGTGCCAGTAATATACGACCCGATGCGGCCTGCCTCCCTGAAACCGTGACCCGTACACCACATCGGCTTTGCCGTTCAAGATCGGCTCGATCATGAGCGGAAATTCCTGGGGATCGTACTCCAAATCAGCATCTTGAACGATCACAATATCCCCTGTGGCTGCGGCAAAACCGCTTCTCAGCGCCGCACCTTTGCCCTTATTCATAGCGTGATAAATAACGTGATCCACCTGAGGAGCAATCTGGGACTCCAGCAACTGGCGAGTGCCATCGGTGGAGCAGTCATCCACAACGATAATTTCGCAGGCTTCTACCGGTGATCGCTTAATCGCATCCACCACTTGCTGAATCGTGCCAACTTCATTAAAACAGGGGATAACTACAGAAAGCTTCATAGGCACCAATTAACCCTTAGGAAGGGTACAGAATCATGCTTTGAGTGACGTATTCAAGTGACGTATTCAAATGAGATTACCTCCATCACGGACTGTATTAGCCCATTAAGCCGCGGCTTAGAAACACAGCCGAGGCATCAAGCCGACGAGCTCAACTAGGCAATGCTGGCAAATAAATCCCCAAAGGAACGCTCACGCCACATTATCTTGGGCGATCGATTTCGACAACTTTGTTGCGGGCCGCCGGTTGGTAGAGGGCTTCTACGCAAACTTCTGCCACTTTCAACCGGGGGATGCTGCCCTCAAATAGGGTGTCAGCCGGAGCCATAATCAGCCCTCTGGGATCCACGTCTTCATTTTTGAGGCCGCCGGGGCGAACGATGGTGTAGGTTAGGCCGCTGGCTTGCAGGTAGTTCTCCGCCTGCTTTTTCCAGTACAACACCAGCCAGAACAGGTTAAGGGGATGAAAAAACTTAGATACACAGAGGGAAGACACCATCACAAAATGCTCAATTCCAGCTTCTTTGGCCACATCTACCAGGTTTTTGGTGCCTTCATAATCCACCTGGTAGGGGCCAGTGGGGTCAAGGCTGGGGCGAGCACCCGTGGCACTGAGGAGAACAGTACAATCAGCGATGGCGGCTCGCAAGTTAGCCTGATCCATCACATCTCCAGTTACCAGCTCTACCTCCGTTGGCAGCTTAGCCCGCGCAGTTGCAGCATCCCGTACCAGCGCCTTAACCGGCACGCCCCGCTGGACAAGCTGAGCCACAATTCTAGAACCAGTTTCTCCGGTTGCCCCGGCAACAAAAGCTTTCACAGCTTATCCCCCGATAATTGTTGACCATCATAGTACGGGATACGGCGGCAAAGAAGAACCCATCTCTGGATTGAGTTGTTGCCCTAGCTGGCCTACCAAGTACGATGGGCCTAGCAATGGGCCTACTCAGTAGGAAGGCGAAATTCAATGTAAAACTTCGTAGGATGGGCACAGCCTGTGCCCATCCTACGTTTAATGACAACTATCTACTTACCGCAGGCCTATCGTTACAGAAGTTGGGGTGAATCGTGATGCTTGGCACAGTTTGTCAGTGCATCCTCAGATAACTCTACGTAGAATGCTAAATGCAGGCTTAACATAGGCTAAGGCACTAGTGCGATTCGGCAGAGTACTGTTAGCTCGTTGGTTGTATTGTGACTCTAAACCCAATCCAGTCTTCTTCAGAGGTTTACCAGTCTCCCCTGGGCCATGCCGCAGCGGCTAACGGCGGTATTGAGGCTGAAGGCTCGGCTGTCAGTGGTGCCTCTGGTTCTGGTCAGAATGCTGAACCAGAGGCGAATTTGCTATTTGAAGGTCAATATGCGGGCCAGATGGATATGGCGGCTGACCTTGAGACGGTTGGTAACTATCTGAACAGCCACCGGCAATGGTTCCCGCGCTGTGCCGCGCCGATGCGAGTAGAACCTATCTCCGATCATGGCTATGCTTTGGTGGTGGGGCATTTTTCGGTACTGGGGTACGAGGTAGAGCCAAGGGTAGGCCTCTACCTGTCTCCCCTGGATCACCAGGTTTACCGAATTGATACCGTGCCTATCCCTGACTACGTGCCACCAGGGTACGATGTGGACTTCAAAGCGCTACTCAACCTGTCAAAACCTAGCGCTGGTAGGCTATCCTGCCTATCACTAACCCAAGTTGACTGGGAACTCATGCTGACGGTCAAAATCCACAAGCCAAGATTCCTTAATGCTTTACCCCATCACCTGATTAAGGCGTCGGGAGATCGCTTGCTTAACCAGGTAGTGCGGCAGGTCTCCAAACGCCTGACTCGCAAGGTACAAGAGGACTTCCATAGCAGCAGTGGGCTGCCACTGCCCCAGAGCTACCATCGCCATTATTTCTGGGCTAATTGGGGCAAGCGACCCTAAAGACAAGCGTATCTAAAGATTAGACAGCAGCCGCTGCACAATTTGCATGCCGGTAAGCGCTTGCCAACCAAACAAGCCAACCAAAATCACATTTAGCGAGATGTGAGTCAGCCTGGCAGTTTCGTTACCTTTTGCATAAACGGCACCAGTGCAGCCGAGGTCGCGATTAACCCGGCCATGCCAAGGCCCACCAACAATGAGGCCCAAAAAAGAGCTTGCCGCTCTCGACGTAGGTGGCACCCATGCCGCCGATAGTGCCCAACACCATAAACGCCAGCAGCGCCGAGCCAATTTGGTGGTGGCGCAACGCAAACTTGCCCTTAATGAGTTCTTTGCGGATTTCGGCATCCGCTAGCCGGGTGCGACGGGCCTGGATACCTAAATAAAGCGCGTAAAGGGTAGTGGCGAGTAGCAGCCACATGGTGATCGGATGAACGAAATTAAGCCAGGGCTGGAAAGTTTCCACAGTCATGCAGGGGTAGCGTGTTAAGTTTTCTTGAAAAATTATAAGGTTAAGCATTCTGCCTTGGCAAAGATTCTTTTGGCCTTAAAAAGCGCAGATTGGCGCATTTTCCTGGGTCTAGGAGGGGGGAACTTAAGAGTTCAGGTACACGACAATCAGGTCAAGGGGGGCTGGGTTGGCCTGTGCCCGGTTTACCACAGTCCTGCACTAGCGAGTCGAGGAGGGTTTGTGGCAACTGTAAGGCGATTTTTTCTTCTGGGGCTGGCGAGTTTTCTAATCGTCCTCCTGGTTAGCCGTGGGGTGGTTGGGGTTAGGCCAGGCTGGGCCACAGAGCCAGTTTCCCCTGCGCCAGCGGCGGCTTGGGCATCAACCCTTCTGTCTGCCGAGGATGTATTGCAGGTGGATCCGGCTTCTCGTCCAGACCATACGCTGCCAACCCCCTACCCAGAGCAGCCCGATGGCACCCTAAAACTCCCCGCCCCCGCTGGCGAAGCCGAGGCACCTCCAGCCGACCCCGCTCCACCGGCGGTGGGTGAAACGGCAACAGATGGGGATGATGCTGGGGTGGAAGCGATAGAGGGGGCAGAGGAGGTAGAGGAGGCAGAGGGAGCAGAGGAGGCTATCCTCTCTGACCCCAGGGAACTACTACGGGGGTTGGATCCTGAACTCGCCAAGCGTAGTGAATTGTTAATGGAGGCCGATCTCTTTTACTTGGCTGGGGACATAGCCGCTGCCGAGCCCCTCTATCGCCGTGCTAAGGATTCCAAATGGCTGGCCGAGGCCACCCCAGAGGAGCCTATTCTGCCGGTCACTAACCCGGAGGATTTGCCTCCGGCTGGCCAGGTCTACTGGCGTGAGGCGCTGGCCGGAGCCGAGTCTGGTGTCGTCAGTCGGGTGCAGGTACCCCTGGAACTACTGGTGAAGGAGTACCCGGAGTTTCTCCCGGGCCAGGGAATGTACGCCCGCTACCTGGTGCAACAGGATCGAGCCCACGAAGCCATGCAGATTCTAGAGGCGGCGATTATTCGCTACCCTTACCATCCCGATCTGCTTAGGGCGCAGATTGAGGTGCAAATGGCCCAGGAAAAGTGGATTGAAGCCGCCATCACCGCCAACCAGTTTGCCCTGCTTAATCCAGAACACCCCGACGCCGAAGCGATGGCTCAACTATCCAGGGAGAATCTAGATCGGTTTCGCGGCCAGATGAACCAGACCCTAACCCGCAACCTGGTATCCAACATCATCACCGGGGCTGCGGGGTACATTCTCACGGGCGGTTTACTAGGGCCGTTCACGGCTCTCAATTCCGGCATTTTGCTGATGCAGGGCGAAAGTAGCCTGGGCCAACAGGTAGCCGACCAGGTGATGCGGCAGTTGCCCATGGTCGATGACCCTGACATTCGCGCCTACGTCAACGATATCGGCCAGAAACTGGCGGCTCTGACCGGGCGAGATGAATTTACCTACACCTTTGAGGTGGTCATGGATGACAGCCTCAATGCCTTTGCCCTGCCGGGCGGCAAGATTTTTATCCACGCCGGTGCCATTACCAGAAGCAACTCCGAGGCAGAACTAGCAGGGCTGCTGGGCCATGAAATTTCCCATACGGTGCTTTCCCACGGGTTTCAAATGGCCACGCAAGGCAACCTCACCACCAGCTTGGCGGCCTTCATCCCCATTCCTGAACTGGCGAACATCGCCGCGACTCTGGTTGTCTCCAGCTATTCCCGCGACATGGAACGCCAGGCCGATATCCTGGGTACCAAGCTTCTGTCTACCGGGCACTATGCCGCAGATGGCCTCCACAACCTGATGAAAACCCTCAAGGAGGAGTATGGTAGCGCTGGCATTAGCTGGTTTGCCTCCCACCCCAACCCAGAGGAACGGATTAGCTACCTGAAGCAACTTGTTGATCAGGGCGGATTTAACCGCTATGCCTACGAAGGGGTAGAAACCCATCTCAAAATGCGCCACAAAATGGCTCGGCTAATTACCGAATACAAGCTAGAGCAAGGCATTGAGGACGAGGAAGAGACTGCCCCAGAGCGAGATTTAATGTAGCGCCGCCTGGCCCCAAACCTCAGCCAGGCGCTGATCGCGACCGCAGGCCGTGCGGTAAAATTTGTAGCGCACCGGATGCTTCAGGTAATAGTCCTGATGGTAGTCCTCAGCGGGGTAGAAAACCTGGGCCGGCTCAATGTCGGTGACAATGGGGGTTTTCTTAAACTTAGACTGGCTGAGTTGCTGTTTGGAGGTTTCCGCTAGCTGTTGCTGTTCCTCATTGTGGACAAAGATTTTGGAGCGATATTGGCTACCTTTGTCGCAAAACTGGCCACGATTATCTACCGGGTCTACATTCTTCCAGAAAACGTTGAGCAGTTCTTCGTAGCTAATTTTAGTGGGGTCGTAAACTACCTCTACCGACTCCACATGGCCCGTACCCCCTGCTGATACCTCCTCATAGTAGGGTTCTCTTGCTGCCGACC
>JAAUUR010000244.1 GCA_012031045.1 Leptolyngbyaceae cyanobacterium SM2_5_2 | reverse complement strand
TATCCCAGGTCTTCGGGGTATTATTGTGAAAATTGTTCAACTGACTGTGATTTCAATCACTCAGTGATCTTTACGGTTAGCTTTATGATGCTTGCACTACTGAAGTCTTCAGGGCCGCTAGTGGCCAGGATTTTCAGGCTGTAGCGAGGGATGAACTTGTTCGGCTACCAACGCATACAATCAGGTCATCGGTATGAGCCCTTGGGATTCTTTAGACTCCTGGTCAGATTACTCCAATCGTCCTCCAGCTAGCCTGGAAGACGCGGTTTATGAGCATCTTCAATACTGGCGACGGCAAGAGCCTCCTCACCAGTTAATCGAGCGGTTTCGGCTGCTGTTTCTGGATGGAGCTAACTACCCTGATAGCAGTATTACCAAGGCACTATTTACCCTCGCCCAAGAAACGAATGCTGAGCGTGAGTTCAAGTATGTCCTGAATCGGTGTTGCTACACCCTGATTAACCTCTGGTATACCCAGCCCCGTGATCATTGGGCTATTCCTGAACTGATTGCGCTGTTTGATGACCCGGCTACGGTATCCTCTGCGCCTGAGGTACAGCGAATACAAGCTCTGGTGAAAGAATTTGTGGCTAGCGACCAGTACGCAGCGCTGGGGCGTTTACGCCAGATTTTTTCCGAACCTAAAGCGGCTCAGTCTTTCTCCGCCGCCACCGTTGACGAGCAACCCCTGGCTTACCGAATTCGCTACTACCCCTTTCTTTACGACAACAGCCTGCTGACCAAAGATAGTGGCCAAGAGCAAAAGCAGAATATCAGCGATCTACGCCGCAAAGCCGAAATAGACCTGGGTATTCGCCTGGCCCGCTTCCATAGTGGCCAGGGTAAAGCATCATCGGGGGCGGGGTTGGTTAACCCAACTCTGCTAGAGCAACCTGCCCTCCAGGAAGCCATTGGCTACTACACCGGCAAAATCGACGGTGGCCGCACTCAGAAGGATTTGGCTCGCTGGTTTGCCACTTACAGCAAAACCACGCGCTCCTTCCGAGACTTTAAGGAAGAGTTTGTAGACTACTTGCTGAGCCCCATTGCGGCGGTTGAGCCTAAATACAGTGGCAATCACTTTACCCGTAATCTGCGTCAGTATCTCCGAGAAACCCTCTCTGAGTTTGACGACCAACGGCTGAATAGCTTTATTCTGGTAGAAACCTGCCGTCGTGTGCTCAATTTCTTAGTGGTAGACAGTCCTCAGCGTCCGGTATTTCGCCGTTTCCGCCACCTGCTGGAAGATATTGGCTACACCCTGACCATGGGGCTGCTGCTACGGGTAGTGCTGTTTTGTTCGGCGGCCAAGCCCTGGCTAGAGCGCTGCTTTTCAGTACTCTTCAACCTCCATGAGCGCCGTTTTTGCAAAGAAGTGCCCTGGTTGGTAACTAGTCTGGAGCACGCTAATGTGGCCCTAATCACCAACTTCAACGACGTGGGCTATCAGTTTTAGCCCCTGTGCCGGCAGGCAGACGTCGAACAGCAGAAATAAGATGTTCAGACTGGCCGCCAATCACTATGCCCTGGAGGAATTGTATAAAAAACTTCACCTTCATTAAGTAGCCGTGTCTAATTAATTGTGAGAAGGGAGTTTGGGGGCGCAGCCCCCAGGCCGTGGGGGTCACCCCCTCCACCCCCCACCTGCATCTTCTATTTAATTGCACCCACCTACTTAGACCTCTCCAGAAAAGATTTTTGATGGGCTTGTAGTCAGGGCTTCAGCCCTTATTTTGACAATTATTGGAGAGGTCGATTAACTTCTGACTGGTGTTCTAGGCCTAACTCGCCAACGCCCGACTACTCTGCAATTCCTGAATTCGTTCCAGGCTACCAACCGGGATAGCGCTAATTAATTGCTGGGTGTAGGGCCGTTGGGGATTCAGGTAGACCTCCTCCGCCGGGCCAATTTCTTCCACCTGGCCCTGGTTCATCACCATGATGCGATCGCTCATAAACTTCACCACCGCCAAATCGTGGGAGATGAAGATGTAGGTGAGGTTAAACTCGGCCTGGAGCTCCTTCAGCAGGTTGAGCACCTGGGCCTGCACCGACACATCCAGCGCCGACACCGACTCGTCACAAATGATGAATTTGGGGTTGAGGGCCAACGCCCTGGCAATGCAGATGCGCTGCCGCTGCCCGCCTGAGAACTCATGGGGGTAGCGGTTCATGCAATTGGGGTTTAAGCCCACCCGCTCCAGCAGGTAGGCGACCCGCTCTTGCTGATTGCGCTTGCTCTTGACCACGCCGTGAATTTTCAGCGGTTCGGCAATGGCCGCGCCAATAGTCATGCGGGGGTCGAGGGAACTGTAGGGGTCTTGAAAGACAATCTGCATATCTCGCCGCAGTTGGCGCAGTGGTCTGCCTTTCAGACTGAGCACATCACGGCCCTCAAACCAGATTTTGCCGCCCAGGGTGGGCACCAGCCGCAAAATGGCCCGCCCCAGGGTGGTTTTGCCACAGCCCGACTCGCCCACCAAGCCAAAGGTTTCGCCCTGGCGAATGTGAAAGGACACGTCGTTAACGGCCATCAGATAGCGACGGGTTTTGCCAAACACCCACCGCACTGGGTAGCCCACCTGGAGGTTTTCCACAGCCAGCAGCGGGCCACTAGCGGCCATAGCCTCGGCCCTGGACGCCAACTCAGCCTCGCTGACCGGGGCAAACCCGGTGAGGGTGGCTGCATCTGGGGTGCGCTCCCGAATAACTGAGCGAGAGCCGTTGGTTTCTACGGTCATAAAGTCTGCCACCGTGGGCAGCAGGCGCAGCCGCTGGTCGGGCCGGGGGCGGCAAGCCAATAGCCCTTTGGTGTAGGGATGCTGGGGGTTGGCAAAAATCTCCCACACTGGCCCTGCTTCGACAATTTCACCCTGGTACATGACCGCCACCTGGTCAGCGATTTCGGCAATGATGCCCAGGTCGTGGGTGATGAAGATGAGGGACATGCCCCGACGATCGCGCAGCTCGCGCAGTAAATCTAAAATGGTGGCCTGCACCGTTACATCCAGGGCCGTGGTGGGTTCATCGGCAATCAGCAGAGCCGGGTTGCAGGAAATAGCCATGGCAATCATCACCCGCTGAATTTGCCCCCCCGATAGCTCATGGGGGTAGCGGTTGAGTAAAGACTGCTGGCGACGGTTGACCTCCTCCAGAATAGATGCTTCAGCGAGGCCGGGTTTAGCTACCAGGATTTCACGACGCAGGGCTGTATCGGTGGGTAGTAGCTTGACTTCCTGTAGCCGGGCAATGGCCTGCCGACGGGCCTCTTCCTGAGTCACAGTCTGGTGCTGGCAGATAGCTTCCACTATCTGGAAGCCGATGGTGTAGACCGGGTTGAGGGAACTCATCGGCTCCTGAAAGATCATCGCGACCTGGCCACCCCGGTAGTCTTGCCGCTGCCGCTCAGAGAGGGCGCATAGGTTGACCGCGGGCCCTTCGCCGGTCTGGAGCCAGATTTCACCCCCCTCAATTTTTCCAGGGGGGGAGGGTACCAATCCCATCACCGCTAGGGCCGTAACGGACTTACCAGAGCCCGACTCACCGACGATCCCCAGGGTCTGCCCTCGATTCACCTGCACGGAAATATCATTAACCGCTTTAATTAGCTGGTTGTCTACCTCAAAGTGGACGCTGAGATGCTTAACGTCAAGAATAGGTTGGCTCATTGGGGTTGTGTCAGGCTTATCCTCAGGCGTGGCGTAGTCGCAGCTTACTTAATTTAAAGTAGCTCAGTTAGGTTAGAACCCTCTGGCTAGCCAAAAGTGACCAGCCAACTAAGCGTAATATTAGATGAATCATAACAGTGTCTCTTATCCAGTTTTGTCTGCCCCTAACTAACCTATGCTGAGTCTGCGATCGCGATTCTGGTCATGCTGATGGGTTCAGCCTTTTGTTCCTGTAGCGAAGCGGCCCTGCTGTCGGTGCCGATGCTCAAGGCTCAGCAGCTAGCCGAGTCTAAAAAGCCAGCCGCTGTAGCGCTTCTGGCAGTGCGCAAAAAGATCAATCGGCCCATTGCTACGATTGTGATTCTCAACAATCTGTTCAACATCATGGGCAGCGTGCTGATTGGGGGCATGGCCGCTAACCTGCTCAATGATGCCCTCTTAGGGCTATTCACCGGCCTGCTGACGCTGTTGGTGATCTTATTTGGCGAAATCTTTCCAAAAATTTTTGGCGAACGCTACGCTGTCCCTATTGCCCTCTCGGTAGCCGCCCCGGTGCGGTGGATTACCTGGCTCTTTACCCCCATTGTGCTGCTACTGGAGAAGGTCACGGCTCCCTTTGTGGGCGCAGGCAACCGCCCCAGCACCAATGAGGCCGAAATTAAGCTGATGGCCACTATCGGCCATCAGGAAGGCATTATCGAAGCTGATGAGGCTGAAATGATCCGCCGGGTCTTTCGCCTCAACGATTTGAAGTCGGTCGATATTATGACACCCCGGGTGGCCCTCACCCACGTGCCCGGTGACATCACCATCGCTGCGGCCCAAGCTCAAATTTTGAACTCTCAGCACAGCCGCATTCTGGTTAGCGATGCCGATATTGACCACATCCTGGGCCTGGTGTTTAAGACCGATTTGTTAGCCGCCCTGATTCAGGGCCAGGGAGACCGCCCAGTACGCGAGGTAGCCCGCCCGGTGCGGTTTGTATCTGAAACTGAACGGGCCGATAAGCTGCTGAAAGAATTTCAAACCTCCCGCGAGCACCTGGCGGTGGTAGTAGACGAGTACGGGGGTGTATCAGGGGTTGTCACCCTGGAAGATGTGCTAGAAGTGCTAACCGGTGAAATTGTTGATGAAACTGACCGCAATATTGACCTGCAAAACTAGCCCGCCAACGCCAGCGGCGACGCTTGAAGAGTCGGGGGTTTGACTGGCCAGCAGAAGGGGAGTAAGGGCGGATTATCGAGGATTTAGTTAATCCAAACAGCCTTCATCCAGCTCTGGGGGGCGGCTAGCCGAGTAGGGATTGGGTAGCGGGTCAATCGGGCGGCCTAGTATTGTGCGGTGGGCAATGGGGGCCGGCGTTGAGGGCGGGGCCGATTCACAGTAAGCTTCTACCTCAATCTCAATCACCATGTCGGGGTTGATCAGCCCGGCAATTTCAACCATAGTGCTGGCGGGGGGATGGCCAGCAAATAGCTCATGGTGGGCTTTGGCGATCTCCTCCCACTGGCCCATATCCGTCACATACATCCGGGTTCGCACCACATCCCTCAGGCTGGCGCCTAGCTCTACCAGAGCGGTTTCGATAATTTCAAAGCAACGTTTCGTTTGGGCGTAGGCATCTCCAGGGGCATGGGTACCACCCTGGCCATCGCTTGGAGCCGTACCCGACACAAAAATCTGCGGCCCCACTCGCAGAGCCCGACAATAGCCCACTGTGGCTTCCCACGGAGTGCCTGAAAAGAACCGCTGTGTTGCCATGCTTTAGCTCTAGGCTTAACGACGACGAATTTCAATCTACCCTAACGAACCTCACCCTGGTTAATGCATCAGCCTAAACTTCGGCCCAGCCGTCTAACCCGCTCATCCCTAACTCTGCACCTCGCACCCTGTCATAATTAACCTATCGTCCAATCCTTTATTTCTCCCGTAGTGCCGTGCTTCAGTTTCAGCCGCCCGGTTTTATCCAGCAGGCCCTTGCTACCAACCTGGGTGTAATGGCATACTACACCTCGCCCCAGGCTAGTCCTGAGTCATCAAGCCCGCCGCGATCGCCTTTGGTGTTTTTGCATAGCCTGGGAGGGGGATCGTCAGCGTTTGAGTGGTCGAAGGTGTATCAGAGCTTTGGGGCTTCCCATCGGGTTATTGCCCCGGATTTGATTGGCTGGGGGCAGTCTACCCATCCTGCGAGAAATTACCGGGTTGATGACTATATTTACCAACTCACCCATCTACTGGAAGCCTTGGCCGAGCCGCCAACGCTGGTAGTTGCAACGTCGCTAACGGCAGGGGTGGTAATTCGGCTGGCCATTCAGCGCCCAGATTTGTTTAGGGGGCTATTCCTGGTGTCGCCCTCCGGTAATAGCGACTTTGGCCGTGACTACGCCCTTAGCCTACCAGCCCTGCTAGCGGGCACACCGGGGTTAGACCTCTGGCTCTATCGTCTGGGAGCCGCCAATGAACTCGCGGTGCGCTTTTTTCTTACTCAATTTTTGTTTGCCGACTCTACCCGCATCACCGACGATATTGTACCCGCCTACCTGACCAGTATTCAGCAGCCCAACGCTCGCTACACGGCCTTGGCCTCTCTCAATGGAACCATTAGCTTTGACCTGTCTCGCTACGTTGGCCAGCTCAAAACCCCAACGGTTTTCGTGCTGGGTGAAAAATCTCGGTTTACGCCACCGCAGCAAGTGAAGCGCCTGGCTAGCCTTAACCCAAAGGCTATTCAGGCGGTCTATGAAGTTCCCGACTCCGGGGTGCTACCTCATCTGGAGCGGCCAGCGGTGGTGATCGACTGGCTCAAGCAGTTCCTGGAAAGCGTTGGCTAGGCTTATACCAAGCCAAAAATGACCGCACACAGCAGGGTTAGTAGCTGGGTGCCATTAAACCCTAGGTGGGCGGTGGCGGGAAGACTCTCTACCTGGGGATGCCGCCCACAAAATCTTTTCTCACAATTAATTAGGTTGCCCAACTGATCACGGATAGCTAGACAGGAGGAATTTTTTTGCTGCTAGAAATTAACCTATTATTAACTATTTTTTCATTGCTTCGGTTTTGCCGGTAGAGGTTGTATATTGAATTTAGAGCTGATGAAGCTCTGACGGCAGATAAAACAGCTAATTGTCCACACACAAGAAGGAGTGAATGCGCTGTTAACCTTACATCTGTCTCGCTTAACCAACAACACCCAAACTCACATTCAATACTTCCTAAATTAGATTAGGGGAGCTGCGAGAAACATTAATTTATCCGCCCGATATCGGGGAATAAATTGAGACGTTTCCCTCCATAAAGGCTCAACAAATGATAGGAAGTTCCTTGGAATAGAGATTGGGTGTTGTTTTGCGTTTATAGCTTTTTTACAGAAAATCCCTTATGATCTTTGGGCAGCAGTTGGGCTGTATCCATCAGTAGGAAGCCGACGGGGTCTGAGGAGATGAGTGTTCCCAATCCGAAGATGCTGGCTAGGATGGAGGGGATGAAACTCTTTTGCTTGGGAGTGCAGTCATCAAATTTCTTCTTAGTTAGTAATTCCTTTGATCTACTTAGGTATTGTAAAACTAACGACAACATCTGCCATTTACTGATGAAAGGCAACGGCAGGAGCGGGTTATAATCGCTGATGTTTTGTCAGTAAGTATTTATCTTCACGGGTGAATGAGGGTACTATGGGCACCGCAACAGTAACGGATCCCAAAATCCTATTAATTGGCGCTAGTGAAGGCCAAACACGACAGATGGGTACCGACCTGAAAGAGGCGGGCTACGCTTCTGTAATGGCTTACGGGGCCCAGGAAGGACTAGCCCAGGCTAGCCAAATCAACCCAGCACTGGTTGTGGTTGATCGGTTGTTAGGGAATGATTCTGGCCTAGCGCTTTGCCAGACCCTCCGGAGCAAAGGGATAAAAGCGCCAATTGTGTTGCTAATGGCGAAGGATAATCTTGAAGACCGAGTAGCCTGCTTAGAATGCGGTGCTGATGATTACTTCCTCAAGCCCTACCGAGCTGATGCTTTTCTCAAAATCGTGCATCTGTATCTTCAGACCGCCCCTGCTGATACAGAAAATCTTCGTTTTGGTGAGCTGACGCTGGATTTAACCAATCGCCATGCCGTTCGCAGCGGGCGAGTGATTGATCTGACCATGAAGGAATTTGAGCTGCTGAAATACCTGATGGAGCATCCCCGCGAGGTCTTGCCCAGGGAGCAAATCTTAGAAAACGTGTGGGGTTACGATTTTGTGGGCGAATCTAACGTAATTGAGGTTTATGTTCGCTATCTACGCCTTAAAATTGACGGCGAAGACGAAAAACGTCTGATTCAGACCGTGCGCGGGGTCGGTTACGTCCTCAGAGAAAGCTAGGTAGAAGGCACAGGTTAGGGGTTGTGCGGCTCACGGTTGTGGGTGTTGGCGGCCTTGGAATTCCAACTACCTACTTAGAGTCATTCAACTAATAAAATGTCCAGTTCTTTG
>JAAUUR010000243.1 GCA_012031045.1 Leptolyngbyaceae cyanobacterium SM2_5_2 | reverse complement strand
ATATGTCATCATCATGTCAAGTTTGAAGAAGTCAAATAATAAGTTAATGGTTGGTGTAACGTCACATTCATCCTAAATAGGTGATTGTGACCAACTCAATTAATGGTGCCCCAACACTAATACTGCCAGCTGTCCTATGTTGGCCATTGGAGCTAATTGCATTTTCAGCCCAAAAATGAATAGAAGAGGTGCTTTTAACGCATGATTTAACGTGTGTAGAAACAACATAAGGACAATTTTGAAGGATTTCATGAAAGGAATCCTCATTTAGTGACTGTTGAAAAGTGTATTAACTTTAACCAATCATTCAATTGATGGTTGTGGAATATGGCAATCAGTCATAAACAATCCTGTCAATAAATTTAAGAATCAAACTCGCTTGATTTTTTTAAAAATTCCCTAGGACCATCTTTTTAACATATCTGCCTGAACTTTTTCCTGAGTGAAGAGTTTGTAATAGGTTTGAAAATTGGCAGTTATTACATGTATAATAAAAACAGTGAAACATAAAAGGCCAAAAGTTAGAAGTTAGGGTCTGTGCTATATTTATTTTAGGGGTTTATATCAATGTAAATAAATGTTAATTTTTTTAGTCCTCCTGTCTCTCTCTCCCACCTGGGTGAGGGAACAAATTGCTTCATTAAAGTCCTCTCCCTTATGGGGAGGGATTTAGGGTGGGGGCAACTCGGAGCCAGACAGCGTGTTTTCGATTTACTGAAATGGTCTAAAAGAACCCGTCTCGCTCAATTTCCTCAATAACCTGCAAGCCTCGCGCATCTCCAACCTTGAGAATGGCCGATCGCGCATCTTCCCGCACGCCCAGGTCATCATCCTCGGCAAAGGTTTCAATCAGCGCATCAATAGCCGTGTGGTACACCACATTCGACGGCAGTTCGCGACTAAGTTGGCCAATGGCCCAGGCACAGTTGCTACGCACCGCTGGCACCGAATCCCGCCGCATCGCTTCAATGAGTGGCGGCAGAGAAGCGATGACCGGCTCGTAGGCCACCTGGGCCATCTGAGCCAGGGCGCTGGCCGCCCACAGCCGCACCGCTGAAATATCCGTTTTGAGGGCGGCAATCAGGGGTTCTAGGGCGCGGGCATCGCGGGCATTGCCCAAAGCCCAAACTAGCCCTTGCGAACGTAGCCATTCCAGTCCGTATCAAGCTGGGCAATGAGGGAGTCTACCGCCGCATCGCTGGGGTTACGGCCCAAGGCATAGGCGGCACTCACCCGCACCAGTGGGCATAAATCTCCCAAAAGCTGAATCAAAGCCGGTACAGCCCGTGGTTCCTCCAGTTCACAAAAAGCTCGGGCCGCCAACATGCGCTGCTGCGGCTCCGGCGAGGTCAACAGCGGCAGCATCACCTCCGGGTCATACTGAGGCGCTGCATCCTCTCCTGGGGGGCCAAGATCATCGAGAGGATCAGCAAACTCAAGGTCGGGATTCAGCGTAGTCAAGTCATCGTCGTACATATGGCTTACTTTATCTGGTTCCGCTTCGGTTTGATCGGCGGCCAGAGGTACTGCAAACTTTCGTTAAGCAGCGTCCTGGTGAGGAACTTGCCCAGAGCCTGCTTGACCTTAAGGCGATCGTAGGGTGAGCACCGCCCACCATTTGAGCAACAATTCTCCAGAAGTCGCCTTAACAGTAACCAACCCCAACCCAGTCCAGCCAATCCGGTACCATCATCTCATCATCCCCCGCTCCGTTGCTGCCATGTCCCCCATCCTCACTCGTCTTGCCGAATACCTGGCTGGAGAATTCGACAACAAAGCCCAAGCCCTGGCCGAGCCGGCCTGGTATCTACATCTGAGGGTGTGGAACCGCCCCTTGCCGCGCTCGGTATTCGCAGAGGGCTACGGCTTTTTTATCGAGCAGATTAGCGTCGCCTCTGGGGCAGCGCCCTACCGCCAGCGCATTTTACATCTGACCCAGCGGGATGAAACCCTGTGGGGCCAATACTACGGCCTCAAGGATCCCCTGGCCTTTCAGGGCAGCTCTACAGCGCCCGAACGCCTGATTGATCTGACGCCCCAGGATTTAATCCCATTGCCGACCTGCGGGCTATCGGTAGATTTCGATCCAGGCACGCTCAAGTACAGCGCCCGTTTACCCGCCGGTACCCTGTGCTGCATCACCTACCAGGGGCAGGCCAGCTACATTAGCCTGGGGTTTGACCTAGGGCCACAATCCCCCACTGCAGACCACTCTATAGCACTGAGCGTCTACGACCGAGGAGTTGACCCCGCCACAGGCAAAACCACCTGGGGGCCACAAATGGGGCCATTTTGCCTGCTTAAACACCAAACCTACCCCCTATCGTAGGGGCCAGTTCACCCAGTCCTGGGGTTTGAGGAAAACCTCATACAGGCGAGATTCTGGGCTTTCAGGTGCAGGGGCGTAGCCGTATTCCCAGCGCACCATTGGCGGCAGCGACATCAGGATAGATTCGGTACGCCCGTTTGTTTGCAGCCCAAAGATGGTACCCCGGTCGTAGACCAGGTTAAACTCCACATAGCGACCCCGCCGGTAGAGCTGAAACTGGCGCTCGCGATCGCCATAATCCATCGCCTGGCGACCCTCTGCAATGGGCACGTAGGCCGGCAAAAAGGCATCGCCACAGTCCTTAGCGAAGGTAAATAGCTCATCCCAACTGCGTTGGGGTAATTCGCCAATCGCCTGGCTCATCTGGTCGGCAGGCTTGCCCTGATCGGGGCCACGGTAGAGGTACCCCTGGCCATCCTGGTAGTCAAAGAAAATGCCGCCCACACCCCGGGTTTCCTGGCGGTGCTTGAGATAAAAATACTCATCACACCAGGGTTTAAATACCGGGTAGTATTCGGGTCGGTGCGATCGCATAAGGTCTTCAGGGTTTGGTGAAAATGCACTACATCGGCCTCAAAGGGGTAGTAGGGAGTGAGGTCAATGCCGCCCCCAAACCACCACACTGGCCCGGCCTCAAAGTAACGGTAGTTGAGGTGAACCGTAGGCACGTAGGGGTTGCGGGGATGCAGCACCATTGAGGTGCCGGTGGCGTAGAAGCGATGGCCCGCCGCCTCTGGCCGTTGTACCAGAATCGAGGGCGGGAGATGATCGCCCCACTACCTCCGAAAAGTTGACGCCGCCCTGCTCAAACACGGAGCCCTGCTTAATTACCCGCGAACGGCCACCGCCGCCCTCTGGCCGTTCCCAGCTATCTTCCTGGAAGGTGGCGTTGCCATCCAGTTGTTCGAGAGCCTGGCAAATGCTGTCTTGAAGGGCTTTCAGCATGGCACTGGCGCGATCGCGTGAATCTACAGGAGGTGGTGTTGTGGCGCGTGGCGCTGTTGGGTTAGGAGCTGAAGAAAGGGTCATAAACGCTGACGTGTCATTAACAATGTCATCACTTGGCGAGCGTGGCACACTGGAGGAGCCATGGCAGCCGGATCCAGTAGAGCCTGAAGCTGAATAAGTTGCCTTGACGCCAGAATCAACGGCGTCAAGGCAACTTATTCAAGCTACCGTGAAATCTTCTCTTTAACCCAGCTCATCCGCCTGTGGGCTCTAAAATGTTGCGAAACGCAACATTTTGCTACGCCCCCTTAAGCAGGAGTTCTGCTAGGGTAGCGCTGGCGATTTACTAAACTATCTCCTCTGTAGGATGGGGGAGTTATTGACTGGCCTTAATGTAGATCTAGCTGGGCAGCTATATCTGCCTAGACACATCCCCCAGTACATCAGTCGTGATTCCATTTCTCTTGTCCCCCGCCTCACCCATCTCTTGCCCCCTACTTAGCGGAGAGCATTATGTCTAGAGAATGGTCATTTCCTCGGCTTTTTTTATCGCTATTGCAGCTAATTCACCAATGGGTGCAGGTGCAGCAACGCCTGGAAAAATCCTACCGCATTGTTAGCAGTGCCTCGGTCGATACCCTGTGGCAAACTATTAACAACCTGGCCGATGTATCCTGGCATCCTCTGCTCGCCAGCACCAACGCCCCCCAGGGGTTAATTCCAAAACCGGGGCTAATCTATCGTGCGTTTACCCGGTTATGCCCAATTCCTGTGTCCATTTTTGTGGAGCGGGTACGGCCCCAGGAGTTGTTCAGTATTCGCATACTGCCCGTGCCCGGGTTGGAAGAGCGGGTCACCTATGAGCTTAAATCCACCGTGCGCGGCACCCAGATTTCCTACTCGGTTACCCTGCAAGGGTGGCTTTCGCCCCTGGCTTGGTCTTTGCTGCGTCCCTATGCCGCCAAAGTAGCCTCAGCGCTAGCTCAAGCCGCGGAACAATCCACCTCACTTAGCCGGGGAAACTCTCGCTTTCAAGTCTGGTAATCCTCATTTTTTTATTGCCATAATTGAGATCTACATCGTAGATTTAAGGGCTATTTCACCGTGACTAACTACAGGTTCATGGTCGCATTTTTGGCTGGCGTTAGCCTGCTGCCATTAACAGCAACCCCCTGGCGGCCCCAGCCAGGGGCGGCTATCCAATACTCTGATGGCACCATCGGCTTTTCCTACCCGCCTCGCTTGACTGATAGCTACGCCACCCGCAATCTGGTGAGCGATCGCAACGTCACCTACTACCTCACCTTTGACTTTCCATCTGAGGCCCAGGAACCCCTAGCCAAAATTGAAATTACCCTGGATGAGGGCCGCGACCCCATCTTTCGCTATTGGCTAGAGGCCACGGAAGCCTTTGTGAATACCCCAGAGGGCCAAGTTCCTCTGCCCTTAGGAGAGCTAAGCCAAGATCCAGACACCAAAACTCTGACCATTGCCCTCGCCCCACCCGTTGCCCCTGGCCAATCCATTACCTTAGCCCTGCGGCCCGTGCAAAACCCCAGATTTGCTGGCGTATACCTCTTTGGGGCCAGAGCCTTCCCAGCAGGTGACACGGTTCGTCCTACCTTTATGGGCTATGCCCGGCTTAGCTTCTACGAACGCGATGGTTTCGATTGGACCTAAAACCTTGATGGCAATCTGTTTTACCCAACTAACGATCCGCATCAACAACAGCCCAATTTCCTGGTGAGTTTATTTTGTTAATTAAGCCAATCAACCAGTTGAACTCACTATAATCGCGGAATAAAACGCACCACCCAGGTGTTACCTTCACGGCGAACTACTTCTACTGGCATACCCGCAACTAAGGTTACATTATCTTCACACCGACCAAACCAGTAGGTCGCCTGGTACTGAATTCTTCCCTTTTGAAAGGGCTTAATATCTGATACAACTACCGCCAGCGATGTCAACTGCCTGAAGTTCGCTTGCTCTGCCTCTAGCTTTAACTCTCGCCATATTTTCTCAATCGGATTAATATTGGGAAAATTCATGGGAACCTCCAGGGATAATTCGACCAGCTTCAATCTCAATCTGTTTTCCAAAAAATCACCCCTCAATCCCAAAATACACTGGGCTTGAATTTGCCGCAAGCATCCTAAAATACTCTTGAAATAGGGGTTTTGACGCTTTTATGTAGTTTCAGAAAATGGATTATTGCTGGTCATTATTAGGCTTAAATAAAGTTGAAAAAACTTAGTTCAGTCAAGTTTATCTATGAGACTCTAATGATATCTGAGGCCATAGGTGTTCTGCAACACAATACTTCCACCCAAAAAGGCGGGATTGGCACCGGCAGAGCCAATCCCCTATTGGCCCCGCTGCATTCAGACCAATTATTCTCCTGAGTGATCTGGAATACAAAAAGCTGATGGCTAACAATGTTACGTGCGCCACCTAGCCAACTGAGTTAGTCTCTTATAAACTTAGAAAAACTTGAATAAACTGGGTTGAACTCCAATAACTAGAGTTTTACCCAAAAAACTGGGGTGATCATGTCTACCAATGTTGAGCTATTGGAAACTGCAGCTAAGGAAATTAAAGGTCTGGCGGATGCGGCAACTCGACGCCGCTATGCGGCCGCCCTGGCTGATTCGTTGAGAATCGATGATACGGGGCAAGAGCCGCCTCAGGTCAAGGGTGCCGCAGAGATTGCCGCCGCCCATGGCGTTACCATCAACAACCAGGACGAATTTGGCATTGTGATTCGGCGCAAAAAAATTAGGGACTTTTTGCGCCGTTACGGGGTTAAGGTGCGAAACTCCGATATCACCTTAAAGTTAAAAACCAGTGCTTACCAGAGCTATTTCGACAGGCCAATTTCCCGCTGCGGCAATGAAACGAGCCGTTCTCCGACGGTTTACACCTATGCCGAAGTGCTCCAGCGGTTTGGGGTAAACAGTCAGATTGATTTGCCCCTGGCGGTAAAAGAATTGTTTGAAGACGAGGACATTGCCTTCCCCTAACCCTTCGCTGAAGAATCCAGCCAGCGGGGAGTTACTGGTAAATCAGCCGTTCTTCTTCGGAGGTAAGTTCTAAATAGACAATGTTGAGTTCATCCTGGGCTACCCAATAGGTCTTTAATAGGGTGATGACTTGCTCTTTCTGCAAGCGCGCTTTTTGAGCCAGGGTTTCTAGGGTATATTCCAGGTCGGTATCTTCAAGCTGAGAGGCGGCCTCAGCTAGCTGATTTAAATCAGAACGGCTTCGTTCAATCATTAGATGGCTGTTTCCTTAACCAACTCAAACGAAATCGCAGGCTGAACCTGAAAAGGTAGCTGCCCTCTTCAACCCGCTCCCAAAGACTACGAGAAGTATAGGTCAAAAATTCTGAGAAGGCTTAACGGAATCTGGCAGCTTTACGATTAGCTTCTTGTATCCATAAATTTTGAGCAATGTAGTAAGCACTACAGCTTTTCAGGTTTCGGCCAACTTTAAAGGCGCTAACGGGTGAGGTTAGGAGTTAGGAGTTAGGAGGAGCATCCCACTGGGGGAGCATCCCACTTTCGTGAGCCCTCACCCTTGTATCTTAAGAACCAGGACGGTAGACCGATTTCACCCTGGTTCTAGAAACCGAGATTTAGTCCAGGTCGCCGTTCCGCCATTGGTCAACAACTCGAAAAATCGCCAGGGTCTCGAACCCGCATCGAACAAGGTCGAGTGATGAATGATCATTCTATCCGACCGGAGGTGCGTTATGGGAACGAATGAAGCGCGGCAATGGGTGGGCATTGATGTCAGTCAAGCCAAGTTAGACGTGGCGCTGCGGCCATTGGGGCGCTATTGGCAAGTAGCCAATAACGAAGCGGGATGGCAGACCCTACTCACGGATCTACAAACCGTCACCGTCGCGCTGGTGGTAGTGGAATCCACGGGTGGGATGGAGCGGGGCGTGGTTCAGGTCTTGCAGCGCCATGAGATCGCAGTGGCGGTGATTAATCCGAAGCGGGCGCGGGACTTTAGCAAAGCGTCTGGGCGGTTAGCCAAGACCGATCGCATTGATGCGTCGATGTTGGCGCATTTTGGCGAGGCGTTGCAGCCGTTGCCGAAACCCTTGGCCTCAGAGCATCAGGAAGCGTTGTCTGACTTGGTGCATCGGCGTTCTCAAGTGATTGAGCTGCTCAACAGTGAGCAGCGTCGTCGCCACAGTGCTGGCAACCGTACGGCCCAGGCCGATATTGACACCCACATTGACTGGCTCAAGCAGCGGGTCAAAGCCCTCGACGAGGAGATCGACCAACTGCGTCAAGCCGATGAGACCCGCCAGCAACGCTACGAATGGATGACCAGTGTGCCTGGCGTCGGGCGAGTCGTGGCCACCACGGTCCTGGCGCTACTGCCGGAGCTGGGGCAACTCTCAACGAAACGACTGGCTAGCCTGGTGGGGGTTGCTCCGTTTAATTTTGACAGTGGCAAGCTGCGGGGCAAACGTCACATCGTCGGGGGCCGCGCCCTGGTACGCTCCACGTTGTACATGTCAGCCTTAGTGGCGATTCAGCACAACCCCGTCATCATGGCGTTCTATCAACGGCTGTTAAGT
Source organism: Leptolyngbyaceae cyanobacterium SM2_5_2 (assembly GCA_012031045.1). Classification (GTDB taxonomy): domain Bacteria; phylum Cyanobacteriota; class Cyanobacteriia; order Phormidesmidales; family Phormidesmidaceae; genus Nodosilinea. Next base: position 281 of record JAAUUR010000243.1, on the reverse strand, counting down.
GCCGGAAAATCCAAGAAGGTTGCTTTAATTGCCTGTGCCCATAAGTTGCTAGGTATTCTCAATGCACTGGTCACCCAAGGTCAATCTTGGCAAGACCCCAAGGATTCAGAACCCACTCAGACTGCTACGCCAGCCACAAGTAGTTGACAATCAAGATAATCGCTAAATCCCTCCCCCAAGGTGGGCTACTAAGTACACACAAGTCATGTTGTAGTAGGATGCGGCCAGTCATCGTGGGGCAATTGCCGTGGAGAATCCTATTCTAATTCATGTTGAAGTAT
>JAAUUR010000242.1 GCA_012031045.1 Leptolyngbyaceae cyanobacterium SM2_5_2 | reverse complement strand
GTAGGCCGCATAGCGCTCGGCCAGGGCCTGTGATGTGCTCAGCCCCATCCACCGCATCAAGGGGGTATTCCGGCAAAATGGACTCGGCAGCCGCTAAACGCGCCGTCCCCATAGCTGTGCCGCCCAGAGCCGTTACCCGCTCGGCCACCATATCAACGTACTCCTCAAGTTCACCAGCCATTTCATCAAACAGTTCATGAAGCTGGTAGAAATTCATGCCCTTGACGTTCCAGTGGGCTTGCTTGGTTTGGGTTTTTAGATCTAGCGTTGCAGCCAGGGTTTTGTTCAAAAGCTCAATTGCATCTGCCCGAACATCAGCCGCAATGTCAATACGAGTAGGGGAAAACCGACTAGAGGCTGCCGATTTTTTTGCCTCTGCTTTCTTTGTAGAAGTTGCAACCATTAGATCCTCTCTTCAGTAAAATTGTGGTCAGTCGCTGGTAATGCATCGATTTACCAAGTCACTTCCCAGGAATATAGGGGTGACTCTTTTCTAAATCATACTCGTTATGAGTTCGACTTGCAAGCTGACGGCAGAATCGGGTCTTCTCCCAGCTTGTCTTTCAATACCCTACCGCTGATGCGGGCATACCGCCTGTATCAGCGGATAGACTCCGGGGGGAAGGGGGAAGGGGGGGAGGCTGTCTCAATTGGCGTTATCCAGCCAGGATCTTGAGGTCGTGTTCTACCATTCGGCGATGATGTCTTCTAGGGGCTTGGTAGGCTGCCAACCTAGGGCGTTACGGATTTTGGTGGCGTTGCCGCAGAGGGGGATATCTTCTGCCTGGCGGTAGAAGCGAGGGTCAATTTCCACGTAGTCTCGATAGTTCAGGCCAAGGTAGCTGAAGGCGCAGGTGACGAACTCTTCCACGGAATGGTTAACGCCTGTGGCAATTACATAGTCGTCGGGGGTGTGGTGCTGGAGGATTTGCCAGATCGCCTGCACATAGTCGGGGGCATAGCCCCAGTCACGCAGGGCAGCCAGGTTGCCCAGGTAAAGCTTATCGGCCAAGCCCAGTTTGATGCGGGCCGCCTGGGAGGTGATTTTGCGAGTGACAAACTTAAAGTCGCGGCGGGGCGACTCGTGGTTGTACAGAATGCCGGTGCAGGCAAATAGGCCGTACTGGGTACGGTAGTTCCGCACTAGGTGATGGCTGGCTAACTTAGAAATTCCGTAGATAGAGCGCGGATTAAAGGGAGTCGCTTCGTCTTGGGGAGCGGCCTCAACGGTGCCAAACATTTCGCTAGAGCCCGCAAAGAAGAAGCGACAGTCTGGTGACGCCTCCTTTAACGAGGCCAGCAAGAAGTGGGTGCCGTTGAAGTTGGTGGTGAGGATGGAGTATTCATCCTCAAAGGAATAGCTGACAAAGCTGGAGGCCGCCAGGTGGTAGCATTCATCGGGCTGTACCTTGGCAATGACTTTGTAGAGAGATAGCTCATTATCCAATGCGGCGGCGTGGAAGGTGATGTCTTCCTTAAGGTGGTTGATGTTCGACAGCCGCCGCGATGAATCTTCAATGGAGTCGCGCCGCACCAGGCCATGAACTTCGTAGTCCCTGGCAATCAATAATTCTGCCAGGTAGGAGCCGTCTTGGCCTGAAATGCCGGTAATCAGCGCTCGCTTCATAGACAAACCTCCTAGACCGTTTGAGGCATTAGCTTACCATTGACTCAAGCTGCTACCCTGTTAGACTGCCAGAGTCTTCCCGATAGGGAAACTATACTATCGACGGTTCACGACTTGGGATGCGATAGGCCTTAGGTTTGAGCCCTGCCGACTTGTACAGCTAGGAGCGCTATCCAATTGGCCATGACGACTTGGGAGTAAGTAACGCGATTGGGACGCCATATTTGTAACTATAGCCGTTGGCTCAAAGTCCTTCTCCTAGTGCTGCTGGCGTTTAGTCTTAGCCTGGGCGGGGGAGTTATCATGCCCTCAGTTCAGGCGCAGTTTTCAAATCCGCCTGGGGGCTGGCAGTTCAGGCCCGCCGCTGGGAGTGCAACGCATTGGCCTGCTGGAGGTAACGGTTGTTACCCTGGACGGCACCGATCTGTTTGAAATTGCTTCTCCCATGGTGCCCAACCGGGACGATCCGGGGAGTTTGGTGCCAATAGAGGTGCGGGCACGCCAGATTGAAATTAATCTCAACCAGGTTGTGGCTCAGGCGCTCAACCCTACGGCCTCCGCAGCGGCAGATCTCACCCCTGACGGCGCTGAGGCAAGTCTTATCCAGGTCAAAATTGACCAGGTGAACGACCTGCCGGTTCTCTTTGTGGTGCTGAACGATCCCTCGGAGCCGAAAAGCCTACTGACGGTGACTGATAGCGATGCCCAGTACCACGGTATTTCTAAAGTTGCGCTGGCCGAACAATGGCAAGGCATTCTGCAACAGGCGCTTGACCAAGCGGTAGAAAGTCGTCAACCCGGAGCCCTGGGTGATCGTCTGCGTCAAGCGGGATTAATTGTGCTGGGGAGTTTGCTCTTGTCTCTGGTGCTTTGGGGCCTTTGGCGAATCCTAGGCTGGCGCAAACAAATTCTGGAAAGTCGGCAGACGGCAGGTGGTAGCCAGCTCGATCTGGAGGTCAACGCTCAGAGTGAGCCTGGTCGAGCGTCGCTACCCAGTGTAATGCGCTATCAAATGTCTCTCCAGCAGCGGCTGCAACTGATGAGCTTTTTGCGCTGGCTGCTGATGTGCGGCCTGGTGTTTGTGTGGATTAGTGCCCTGGCTAGTGTCTTGTACCTGTTTCCCCAAACGCGGCGTTATGCATCGACGTTGTTCTCTACGCCGTTGCTGTTGCTGGCGACTTGGTTTGCAGCGGGATTCTTAAATCGCCTGGCCAACCTTAGTATTGACCGCATTGCCCAAGCCTGGGAGAACAATGAGTTAAGCACCTTAGATAACATTCAGCACAAGGCTATGCGGGTTTCTACTATTACCCGCGCCGTGAAGGGCTTCAAGACAGCAGTCATCTACGTGCTGGCTATCTTGCTGGTGCTGCAACTGTTAGAACTGGCTCCTGCCTCGCTGCTGGCTTTTGGGGCCGTGGCCGCCCTGGCCCTTTCCTTTGCGGCCCAAAACCTGGTGAAAGACTTAGTCAATGGATTTTTAATTTTGCTGGAAGATCAGTACGCCATTGGCGACCTAGTCACGATGGGATCTACCACCGGCATTGTGGAAAACCTCAACCTGCGCATTACGCAAATTCGCGGCGAGGATGGTCGCCTGGTCACTCTACCCAATAGCCTGATTGCCCAGGTTGACAACCTCAGCCGCACCTGGTCGCGGGCCATTATGACGATCAACGTAGCCTACGGGACGGATGTGAACCAAGCCCTGGTGGTGATTCGTGAGACGGCCCAAGCCATGGCCCAGGATCCGGTATGGAGATCTAATATTTTGGATCCAACTGAGATGTTGGGAGTCGAAGATATGACCCATGCTGGGTTGACTATTTTGCTGTGGATTCGCACCCAGCCCCTGAAGCAGTTTCTGGTGGCGCGGGAGTTTCGCCGTCGTCTGCGGCTGGCCTTTGAGCAGGAAGGTATTGCCATAGGCATTCCGCAGCAACTCTTGAGTGGGCTGAATGAGCAGGAGGTACCTGCGGAGGGGCTGTAGCGGGCTAACGGATTTTTTCATCCCCCGCTAGGGCGGCTTTTACCGAGTTAGGCATTCCCTAGCCAACGGCTGAAAGTTAACCCCCTGGGACGATCGGTATAGCCACTAAAATAGGACTATGAAAGCGCTTCTAATCATCTTAATTCGTGGCTATCGACAATTTATTTCGCCCCTGTTCCCACCTACCTGCCGGTTTACACCCACCTGCTCTCAGTATGCACTCACTGCAGTAGAACGGTTTGGGCCTGTGAAAGGAAGTTGGCTGGCCGTGCGGCGCATTGCCCGCTGTCATCCCTTCCATCCGGGTGGGTATGACCCGGTGCCAGGTAATGATCCCTGTGGTGACCCCCATGGGCCAGGATCGTAAAAGGTAGAAGGACAGGTCCGTTTTAAGCAAAAGCCAGGCCAGCGCTGGCAGGCCACCGTCGGTTAACCGGTTTCTCTGCGGTAACGATTGAAATTTCCTAGGTGTCTGGGCCAAAACCCTGGCCGTAACCCGTTATTCTAGGTAGGGTATGCCAATTCGCCAAAACCCGATGGATACCAAAGCCTTTAAGCGCTCTCTGCACCAGTCCGACAAGTATTTTCGCCAGAGCTTTGGCCACGGAGATGACGTGGCAGGCCAGATGCAGACCGAGTATAACAGTGGCCTGATTCAGGAAATTCGCGATCACTATTACACTCTCACCCGTGGCGATGTCACCATCAAGCTGGCTGAAGCCTTTGGTTTTTGCTGGGGGGTCGAGCGGGCAGTAGCTATGGCCTACGAAACTCGCCAGCACTTCCCCACCGAGCAGATTTGGATTACCAATGAAATTATCCACAACCCAAGTGTTAACCAGCGGTTGCAGGAGATGAACGTAGCCTTCATCAAGGTTATCAACGGCGAGAAGAACTTCTCAGTGGTGGGCCAGGGCGATGTGGTAATTCTGCCAGCCTTTGGGGCTAGCGTGCAGGAAATGCAGTTGCTTAACGATAGAGGCTGCACCATTGTAGATACCACTTGCCCCTGGGTGTCTAAGGTGTGGAACACTGTTGAAAAGCACAAGAAAAAAGATCACACCTCCATCATCCACGGCAAGTACAACCATGAAGAAACCGTGGCCACCAGTTCCTTTGCTGGTAAGTACCTGGTGGTGCTGAACCTGCAACAAGCTGAATATGTCGCCAGCTATATTCTCAATGGTGGTAATCGAAACGAGTTTATGGCTCAGTTTGCCAATGCCTGCTCCGCTGGGTTCAACCCGGATGCCGACCTGGAACGCATCGGCATTGCCAACCAAACCACCATGCTCAAGGGCGAAACCGAGCAAATCGGTAAGCTCTTTGAGCACACCATGCTGAAAAAGTATGGCCCCCAGGCGTTGAATGACCACTTCCTTAGCTTTAACACCATCTGCGATGCGACTCAAGAGCGGCAAGATGCCATGTTTAAGCTCGTGGATGAGCCCCTGGACGTGATGGTGGTGATTGGTGGCTATAACTCCTCTAACACCACCCACTTACAAGAAATTGCCGTGGAGCGCCACATTCCTTCCTACCATATCGACAGCGCCAGCCGCATTGGCCCCGGCAACCGCATTGAACACAAACAACTCCATGGGGGTATGGCGGTAACGGAACTCTGGCTGCCCGATGGCCCAATTACGGTGGGTGTCACCTCCGGTGCGTCTACGCCAGATCGCTCTGTGGAAGAAGCTATTGAACGCATTTTCGCTATTAAAGCCAATCAAGTACTGGTTTAACAAAAAATGCCTGCCAGGCAACAGCTCTGGCAAGCATCGTTAACGAAATTAGGCTTTAGACCGCGTCAATTGAAGCAAGGGAAGTGCTGGGATTGGGCTGACTCCTTGACTCAGACCGCTAGTGCTTTGAAACCAACGCACCTCAATCCCAGGGTTGCCAATCCAAAATCCAACATGGCTATCACTCTGCCAGCCGTTCACTGATGGCTTGCTGAACCTCTGGATCTTGCTGAGCCAGAGCCAGAATTTGCTCAAACTCTTCAATCGAGAGATTCTCAGCCTGAATAGCCGCCTCCATCTCAGCCTGAACCTCGGTACGGATAGCACTCACCTGCTCGGCGGCGGCAGCAAACTGTTCAGACTGCTCAGGCGGAATCTGGGCAGCAGCATCGGGGGACTCTTGGGCCTCGGCGATGGCATTATAGTCATCCACCGTTAACCCTTGACCTTCCACAGCCGCAACTAGCTCAGCCTGGGCAGATTCTTGAATCGCCTGAATTGAGCGGTAGGCATTGGCAAAGCTATCCAGCTGGGTTTCAGAAACCTCAGTCGCAGATACAGGGTTGGCTTCGGCCTCAGGCACAGCCTCGGTCTCAGGGGCAGCCTCAGAACCAGGGACGGCCTCGGTCTCAGGGCTGGCCTCGGAGGCAGGGGCAGGTTCTGGCGCTTGAGCCATCGCTACGCTAACCGGAGTACCAATGAGCAAGGCAGCAGCGGCCAGGGTACTGGTCAAAAACCTGGAGGTTTTCATAGATAAGTCCTTATCTAGCGTCAGATCTGTTGTCTGGATAAACAACAAATAGGGCGGAAAGGCTGATGCATCTTCGTTAGCAAACCGTTCGTGCATCAGCCCATCGCAACCTTGCCTGGCACCCTACCGAGCCCATGTCTCGCTGAGGTGACGGTGATGTGTCAATGGCGTGACAAAGAATCATCAAGTCTGGGGCACTTTCTGATTTTGGGCTGCTAAAAGAGCGGTTTTCTCAATGCGTTTGGCGCGGGTTTCAGGGGTCTTGGCTAGCTTAATCCAGCGCAGCACATTGCGTTGGTTAGAGTTAGCAAAGTTTGCAAAATGCTCTTTTGCGGGTGGATATTTCTCCAGCGCTTCAGTTAAGTCATCCGGAATAACTAACGCATCGACATCATCCATAAAATTCCAGAGGCCGTTGCGTTTTGATTCAGCTACTGCCGCCAGACCAGCGGGATGCATGCGCCCGGATTTGGTCAGCTTGGCTACCCGGTCTTTGTAGCTTTTGGCCCAGTGTTGCGTCTGCCTGGGGGAGATCAGTTGCATGGTTCTATCATCATCGAGTTTGCGGCGAATGCCATCAACCCAGCCAAAGCAAAGCACCTCATCGAGAATATTTTGCACAGAAACATAGTTGTCAGCCAGGTGTTTTTTATAGGTGACCAGCCAAATGCTTTCTTTTTGGGCATGGTTGACCTCCAGCCACTGCCGCAGTTGCTGAGCCGAAGTTACCTCAACCTGCTCAAAGTTCTCAGTTTTAATCATGGATGAACGTTCTCAGTCTTAGTCATGGATGGAGGGTCTACCGACCAAAGGCCAGTAGAGAGGCACAGCCTTTGGCATAGTCAACAATGCAGTCAACAATGTCGCCATCAAGCCAGGCCCCCCGACCCAGGTTCACTTGGGTCATAAAACTCTTCAGCTTCAAGTAGTCAGCGTAGTCGTGGCCGCTGTGGACTTCATAGCCACGGGGCATGTTGGTCAGCTTGTCTTCATCACTCAGGGACAACCCCGCCACCGCCAAATCCTCTAGCACCTGGGCAAATGCTTTGGGCTCTTCAACAATTTTGTCGCGAATGGTACCGAGTTCGGCTGGCTTCAGCTTGTAGAAACCGCAGGCAATCAGGCCGCCAGAGGGTTCTAGCTGAACGTAGACCAAGCCCTCCTTTTCAGCCTTGGTGCCGGAGGGAGTCAGCACACCGCTCACGTGGGTGCTATAAGGTGATTTGTCTTTAGAAAAGCGCACATCACGATTCTGGCGAAACATCGTTTTAGGCCCGCCTTTCAGCGGTACAACTGTCTCGGCCAGGCGCTCGGTTGCTAGCTCTAAAGTCATGGCAAAGGGCTGCCTAACGTAGGCTTCAAAATCATTGCGGTGGGCCTCGTACCAGGCCTTTTCGTTGTTAGCGGCTAGCCCCTCTAGCAGCTCAAAGGATGTCGGGGTGAAGTTAAGCTCCGGCATTGCTTCTATCTCAGAGTTTCTCAATAACTAGTCCAGCCAAGCCAGGGGGTTCACTATCCTGATTAAAACCTGCATCAGAACCGGACTTATTCATAAGTAGCATGATATCAATAATAAAACAAATATAATATCTCGATTGAGTCATACCTATTTTGATATCCATGAATCTGAAAACCCTGAGCGCTTTTATTGTGCTAGCTGAAGAATTGCATTTTGGCCGGGCGGCTCACCAGTGCGGCATTTCGCAACCAGCCATGAGCCGTCTGCTGAGCGAGCTAGAGGCTGATCTGGGGGTAAAGCTGCTCAACCGCACCTCCCGCGAAGTCTCCCTGACCAGTGCCGGGCGGGGTTTCCTCGATTCGGCGAAAAAGGCGGTAGCCTACGCCGACATGGCCGTTCGGGCGGCGCGGGTCGGGGCAGTTGACGGCATCGACTCGCTAACGGTGGGGATGATCATTGGCACAGAGCAGCCCCTGGTGGGGAAGCTGCTGGCTAAATTCAAACGGGCTCATCCTGAAACACGGGTGGCCCTGCGGCAGATTGACGAGCGTTCCATAGGGTCAGCCTTAACTAATGGCGAGGTTGATGTCGCGATCGCCGTGGGACG
>JAAUUR010000241.1 GCA_012031045.1 Leptolyngbyaceae cyanobacterium SM2_5_2 | reverse complement strand
AACCGAAACTTCAAGAAGCTCTGGAGATTTGTCATCGCCTGGCCCAAACTCCCGATGAGCTGACCAATCTGCTGCGGGGGCTGAATGGTGAATACATTCCCCCGGCGCCAGGGGCGATCTGCTGCGGGATGGCCCAGGCGTGTTGCCGACGGGCCGCAATATTCATGCCCTTGACCCGTACCGCATGCCCTCGCCTGCGGCCTACGAGCGAGGGCGATTAATGGGCCAAAAGATTCTCGCTCAACAGTGCCAGGAGCACGGGATTTATCCAGAAACTGTAGCGGTGATGTTGTGGGGGCTGGATGCAATTAAAACCAAGGGCGAATCCTTAGGGATTTTGCTGGAACTGGTAGGGGCTGAACCCGTGAAGGAGGGTACCGGGCGGATTGTGCGGTACGAGTTGATCCCCCTGGAGCGGCTGGGCCATCCCCGCATTGATGTGTTGGCTAACCTGTCGGGCATTTTTCGTGACAGCTTTGTGAATGTGCTGGAACTGCTGGATGACCTGTTTCTGCGGGCGGCAGAGGCGGCGGAACCAACGGAGCAGAATTTTATCCGCAAGCACGCCCTGGCGCTCAAAGCACAGGGGGTTGAGAATCCCTCGGCACGGCTATTCTCCAACCCAGCGGGGGATTATGGGTCGCTGGTGAATGATCGGGTGGTGGACTCTAACTGGGAAACCAGCGAGGAGTTGGGCAATACCTGGTGTGATCGCAATGCCTACAGCTATGGTCGCCGCGACAAAGGGCAGGCTCGCCCAGAAATTTTGCAAGCACTCCTGCAAAGTACCGGCCAAATTGTGCAGCAAATTGACTCGGTGGAATACGGGTTGACGGATATTCAGGAATACTACGCCAATACCGGTGCCCTCAAGCAGGCGGCAGAACAGCGCCAGGGGCAGCGCGTCACCGCTAGCTTTGTCGAGAGTTTTTCTAAAGACACTACTCCCCGCAAGCTCGACGACCTGCTGCGGATGGAGTACCGCACTAAATTGCCCAACCCCCGCTGGGCTAAGGCAATGGCGGCCCAAGGATCAGGGGGAGCCTACGAAATTTCCCAACGGATGACGGCGATGCTGGGCTGGGCTGGCACTACCCACTTTAAAGATGCCTGGGTTTATGACCAGGCGGCCGCTACCTACGCCTTTGATGCGGCCATGGCTAACCGCCTCCGTAAGGCCAACCCCGAAGCCTTTCGCAATATCGTAGGTCGCCTGCTAGAAGCCAACGGACGCGGCATTTGGAGGGCCGATGGGGATACGGTGGAGAAGCTCCAGCGCCTCTACGAGCAAACCGATGAGGTGTTAGAAGGAGTCCAAATCTAGGGCTTTGGAGCCGCCTTGCTCAATTAAAACCAGGATTTTGCCCAATTGTGACCAAATCAGCAGCCCACTCAGCAAAGTCATGGGCAGGCCCATAGCATAGGCAACTTTTCCCGAAAAGCCAAAAATCTGAATGCCAGAGGCCAGAAAAACGCAAACCCCGGCGCAAATGCCCAAAAAAGGGATTTGCAGTTTTGGCCCTCGTAGGCTGGCCAAAATGCGAGTCGAACGCTTGAGGTTCCATTCCTTAACTGACTGTTGAAGAGCCGTGCTAAAGGCGTAACCCGAGGTCACAGCCGCCAGAAAGCCAGCCAGCAATAAGACGTAGGGAGGTTGGGAGTACACAGAGGTTAGAGTAAGAGGGCAATTATTTTTCCAAAATAATTATAGGGGAGAGCCTTTCCCTAATTTTGCTTTTTGGGGCTAGTACTGAAAGGCAAACGTAAGAAGGCCGTAGGGCTCTGCCCGTGCGCAGCAGGCAAAACGAGAATCCCAGATTTCGTCAGGGTTTCCGAGTTAATAAACCGGTGGGTTATGGCCGCCTCAGGGGACTAGTGCTTTGTCAAAGCCTGATTTTAGGGTGAACTCAGCCGCTGGCAGTCAGCACTTTAGCGCTAACCCACTGACTACCAGCTCGAAATTTTAGGCTTGACACGGCCCTAGGAGCTGGCCTGTAAAACCTGGCGTAGCTCCCCAACCACCGGCACCAACTGCTCGGCGCGAGACAGAGAATAGTCGGCCAGAGCTTCCCAGGCCACGCCTAATACCCGATCCACGGTGATGTCATCCTTAACCAAGGCCCACAGGCGCTGCACTTCTACCGTGTGGAGGCGGTTGTCTTCGGTTAGGGCCAGCAAAATCATGCGGCGCAGGTGGTTGCCTTCTTCAGACATCAGGTAGCGAATGCCCAGCCCGGCGGTGGGTAGCACATCAAAGCTGCTGTCGCTGCGGGCAATGGTGAGCATATTTTCCAACCGCTGCCACTGAAGCTGCCCATCCTTGAAGAGCACCTCCAGGAGCCGTTGCCGCAGAGCTGGGGTTTCTCCTAAAAGTAGACGGCGAGCCACATAGGGGTAGGCCACATCCACAATTTTGAAGTCAGGATTGAGGCTAAGCGCCAGTCCTTCCTGAGTCACCAGGGAGCGAATGATCAATGCAAATTTAGCCGGTACCCGGAAGGGATACTCGTACATCAACTCTGAGAACTGGTCGGTGATGGTTTTGAAGTTAAAATCCCTCACCTTAGAGCCCAGGGCATCGCCCAGCACTCGTTCCAGGGCTGGAATAATTGGCCCCAGGTCGGTTGCGGGGGTAAGGAAGCCAAGCTTAACGAAATCTTCGCTGAGGTGGGCATAATCTTGATTGATCAGGTGTACCACAGCATCCACCAGGGTTTCCTTGGTGGTTTGATCGAGCTGATCCATCATGCCAAAGTCAATGTAAGCCATGCGGCCATCGGCCAGGGCAAACAAATTGCCGGGGTGAGGGTCAGCGTGGAAAAAGCCAAACTCTAGAAGCTGCCTTAGCCCGGAGGTAACGCCAATTTCAATCAGGCGATCCCTATCCAAATTAGCCTCGGCAATCCGGTCAACATTCGTAAGCTTGCAACCCTCAATCCACTCCAGGGTTAGCACCCGATGACTGCTATAAGGCCAGTGAATCGCGGGTACCTTAACCGTTGGATCATCCTTAAAGTTATGGGCAAACCGCTCGGCATTGCGACCCTCGTTCAGGTAATCAATTTCTTCGAACAGCTTGGTGCCAAACTCATCCACAATTAGGGTGAGGTCATGGCCCAAGTTAAGGGGCAAAAAGCGACCCAGCCAGCTAGCCGCCCAGCGCATGAGATAGAGATCTCGGCTCAAAATGGGACGTAGGTTAGGGCGCTGCACCTTAACGGCCACCTCTTCGCCAGAAAAAAAGCCGGGCTCGGTAAACCTGACCTAAACTGGCTGCCGCCACTGGAACCGGCGAAATGGTGCTGAAAATCTCCTCTGGGGCATAGTTCAACTCAGCTTCGATAATGGCTCGCGCTTCTGGGGTAGGGAAGGGAGGGAGCTGGTCTTGCAGCTTGATCAGTTCTTCTAAAAAGTCTTTGCGAACTAAATCTGGCCGAGTTGAGAGGGCTTGCCCAACCTTAATAAAGGTAGGCCCCAAGTTCGTTAGCACCTGGCGGAGTTGTACCGCCCGCCGAGGCTGATTTTGGGCTTCCCGCTTGAACCAGCGATCCGTCTGTAGGCCCAAGGCAAAACTACCCAGCCACCAAAGAATTTGTAACACTCGCCAGCCCAGCGTCCAGAACCGCCAGCGATAGTAGCGGGAAATCGTCGCGGCGTCGTAGGCCCATAGGGAACTCGGATCTGCACCTGTCACAGTACTACTGCCTCTCATCCAGGGGGTAGGAGAACTTGGCCAAAGATAAGCAGCACCGCCACATTAAAGCGCTGAGCGCCCGCTTACTCCGTGTGGGATCAATGATCCTCTGTTACTATAGTAAAGAAAACTACAAACAACTTTAGACTAAAATGCCAGATTGTTATGCTTGGTTACAGAATTCCTGGTATTGAGCAAAGTCTATGCATGCAGGCAAGAGCATGGATCCGCTTAAGGGGTTTTGCGAATAGGCGATGGATTATGGGTGATGTTTGGAAACTTTTGTACCTCGAACAGGGGTTTCTGCAAAGCGTTCAGAGGAGAGTTTCTCGGCGAAACACAAACAGGTTGCCAGTGGCGCCACGCCCAAGGCGTAAATCGTCATCCAGATAGGGGGTGATCCACAGGGCTTCGCGACGGAAAAAGTCCAGCACAGAGAGGGTTAGCTTTGGCAGGTTAAACCCATTGACGCCCAAAAATCGCGTGGGTTGAAGGCTAAAAGCACTAAAGCTAACGTTGGCGCTTTCAGCCTCTTCGTAGGGTTGCCAACTGCCCTGGGCGATTGCTGTAATCTCCCCCATCAGCGGTAACGTCAGCACCACCCCGTTTTCAGCGGCAATTGGAGTGTTGTCCTGGGGCGAGGCCGTTAGCCGTTGCCATAGGCGGCGAATTTCTACCGGTAGGGGCAGATTTTCCTCAATTCGTCGAGTTACCACGGTGCCTCTAGAGGCATAGACTAACTGCCAGGTACCCAATAGCGTTGGCCGATGGGTTTCGTGCAGAGGCTGGGAGATGGGATTTAAGCCTTCTAGCTGATAAATGAGCTGGTCAATTTCAGGGTGGGAGGAGGGCCGCAGCGCTTCCTGCTGGTCAAGCTGCTGAATCTGCTGTAGCAGGTTGGTTTTAAGCTGAGTACGGGACGACGCATTCACAGACATAGCAACACTGGCAAAGGTAACGGGTGAGAACCAAATCCCTACGAGGTTAGGATAAATCTTGTTAGCCTACTAACAATTCTTCTTCAGGATATTGAATGGCGGTAGGTTTAGGGTCACCAAAGAGGGCGGCCATAAACAGTAAAATACCGACCCGACCCAGGTACATGGTGGCGATGATGACGTATTTACCCAAATCGGATAAGTCAGCGCTGATACCCGTGGAGAGGCCAACGGTGGCAAAGGCTGAAACCGCCTCAAACAAAATATCAATAAAGCCCTGGGAGGGGTTACTGATCGACACCAACATCGTGGAGGCCACCACCAAAAGACCAGAACCCACCACTACCGCAATAGCTTTTAGCACCCGGCTAGGGGGAATTTGCCGCCGAAAGCTAAGCACCTCTTCCTGACCACGCAGCACCATGCGGGTGGTGGCTAGCAGAATATGAATGGTGGTGGTTTTGATGCCGCCGCCGGTACTGCCTGGGCTAGCGCCAATAAACATTAGCGCAATCATAATAAACAGCGAGGCGTTACCCATGGCGCCAATATCAATACTGTTAAACCCCGCCGTGCGCGCCACCACCGACTGAAACGAAGCCATCAGAAATTTGTTGAACGGTGTGGCTCCACCGAAGGTGTCTGGGTTGTTTAATTCAATCGCAAAGAAAGCTATGGTGCCCAGAATTAATAGGACTATCGTGGTGCTAATGACGATTTTGAAGTTTAGGGAAAAAGTCGTGTGACAGCGATTACCCCGGAGGCGATTACGCAGCCATAAAAACGCTTCCATAATCACCTGATAACCAATGCCGCCCACGATAATCAGCGCCGAAATTACTAAATTTATCCAGGGGTTAAAAGCGTAGGAAACCAGGCTATCTGGAAACAGGCTAAAGCCTGCATTGTTGAATGCGCTGACACTGTGAAACAGAGATAACCACAGGCCACGACCAAGACCAAAATCTCGACTAAAGACCAGAAAAAGCGCCAAAATACCCGCGATTTCAATGGCCAGGGTAGTCGAGATAATGGAGACAATCAGGGAACCTCCTCCGGCCAACTCTGAACTATCCAACGACTGCTGAATAGCGAGGCGATCGCGCAGTTTGAGCCGTCGCCCTAGCAGCAGCATGAGAAAGGTGTTAGCAGTCATGTAGCCCAGACCACCCATTTGAATCAGCGCTAGGATAACCACCTGCCCAAAGGTAGAAAAATAGGTGCCGGTGTCTACCACAATTAGACCAGTCACACAGACGGCAGACGTTGACGTGTACAGAGCCACCAGCGGATTACCCCAGCCACCGCCAGTCACCGAAAACGGCAGCATTAGCAACAATGCACCTGCCGAAATAAACACTAAAAAGCCGAGACAAATGGTTCTAGAAACCGTCATCCGCATGGGTGAGCCTACTATAGCGTGTAATCCAGGAGCATCATTAATAATTCCATGAGTTGGTTACGCTCATTAAGAGGGATCCGGTGGGGCTAAAAACCCGGTTTCGTCGTCGAGCAAGACTTGCCTTTTGGTGGAGAAACCGGGCTTCGGTACCTGTGGCATCAGCTAACCTACCCCTGGGAGTGGAAGGGTGGAGGATGGCGGGCGAGAGGGCGGGATGGGGCGTTGAGAGTCTGGTGAGCCGAAGTGAGGGGCTGGTGGCATAATTGGGGCAACTTTGGATAGGAAAGGGCGCTTTGGCCAATTCTCCCTCTAGGCAAACGGCTTTACTAGCCAGCGTTTTGGCTTTAACGTGTGACTCTCTAACAACCTGGCAAGCGATGAACTTTTGGTTAGTCTGTTTTCTGCTTCTTTTCTTTGGGGCTGAAGGCTTGAGTTGGCTGGGGCAATTGTCCTGGGTAGGCTCACTGGATCTGTCCCATCTTCTGGTGATTGGTGCCGGTATTGGCTTGGCGATCGCCTCTAACTATCCTCCCCCAGGGCGCTTGACGAAGTCCTCATCGCTTCAGCCAACCGTAAAGGGCTCTGACTCTTCTAGCGCTAGTCCAATCAACATCTTGCCTGCTCCAGCAAACGCTCAGCCCACTTTCCACCCTAAGCCATCCTCCATCTCCTTTGAAATCCACAAACCCAACCCCAAAGCCACCATAGTCATTAACGTATGAATCCGAAAATTGCGCTGTGTTTGAAATGCATAGCTTAGCCCCGCCCAAGCATACTTAAAGCTGACCACCAGACTAGACGCAATTTGCCAAGAGAGTTCGCGGTTTGGCTTAACCAGCTTGGGAGCGTGAGGCGGTGTCTCGGTTGATAGTTCTTGGGACATAGGCAGAAAAGTTAAGGGAACTACAGTGGTCGAAGGCAGACCCGTTGTCAAAGCAGATCTGCTCAATTTTAGACCCCTACACAGACCTGTGCTGTAGGATGCTGTACTATCCTGTGCCAGTTTCTAAGGCGATAAGTGAACCTATGTTACAGCTTACTCAGCCCAGATTAAGTTTTTCTGTCAATATTGGGTGCCAAGACCCACCGATCGCAGCAGAGTTTCCTGCATAGACAGCATAGCCATCAGGCTGTTGTCATCTGGATGATCCCAACCCAGCAGGTGAAGCAGCCCGTGCGCTGATAACCAGGCTAACTCTTGTTGCAAGGAATGTCCTTCTTGTTGAGCTTGCGATCGCGCCGTTTCAACCGAGATTACAATGTCTCCCAAATACAGCGGTATTTCTACCTCATGGTCAACGAAGGGAGCTTCTACTTCCAGCGCTGCAAACGCCAGTACGTCTGTGGGCTGGTCTTTCTGGCGATATTGGGCATTGAGCGTTTGAATTTCAGCATCGTCAGTTAGGCGCAGACACAGTTCGTAAGCATCTGTAGCCGTCAAATCAGGCTGCAAATGCTCTAGCCAGCGGCTAAACCAGCCCTGCCAGATTTCATCCGAAATGGGTGACTCTGAAGTTAGTTCAGAGCCCAAAAAAACATCCTGGATGCTGACTTCTACCTGCACAGGTTGATTGGCTATCACAATGGAATCAAGCTTTCTTAAGGTCAGTGGCGCTGAAATAAGCTCAATTTAGATCTGCGACTTCTTTGAGAAGTCGCAGATCTGGAACACGTCCTAGCGGGTCAGGTAGGACAAGCCCACCAGCACAACCAGCAGCCCTATCGTCGTCAAGGCAAAGTGAAACAGGGATGTGCCGCGCTTTCTAACCATGTTTCGCATGGCTAGCTTGACGTAGCTAGGTTTGGGTTCAGCAGGCGATGCAGCGGGTTCGGTTGGTTGCACGGTAGGCGTTTGTGTCTCGGCGATCGCCGGAGAACCTTGAGATTCTGGAATGGAAGGAGAATCGTTCATAACTACACTGTACTTCCTGCAACATTTGGTTTTCCTGACGCAAACAGGTTTCAATGAAGGGGTCAAGGTCGCCGTCCATGACATCGGCGATCGCCGATGTCTCGGTGCCTGTCCGCAGATCCTTGACCATTTGATAGGGATGAAAGACATAGTTGCGAATCTGGTTGCCCCATGCAGCTTCTACCATGTCTCCACGAATGTCGGCGACTTCTTTAGCGCGTTGCTCTTGAGCGATAAT
>JAAUUR010000240.1 GCA_012031045.1 Leptolyngbyaceae cyanobacterium SM2_5_2 | reverse complement strand
AACCGAGCCGCGATAGTGATACTTCCGACTATGGCAGTGATGATGACAGCGAGACTTCTTTTGAAAAACCTTGGAGAAACAAGGGGGACAAACGCAAAGGCAAAGGCAAAGGCAAACGCAAACGAGATGATGTCAGTGACGACCCCGCGGTGAACCAGTCGCCGCCAGTGCTGGCTGACGTGCGGCGCGGCTCGTCGGGCAAGCGTCTGTTGTTGCTGGACGGCTTCACCATCACCGCCGATGCCGCCGGCACGGCCTATCGCCCGATGTCGTACCTGGCGGGGCGCCTGCGGCACCATGCTGATGGTGGCCGCCAGCGGCACGGCTGTGCGTCTAGGGTAAGCAGGCAGTCAACGTTGTCCTAGCCGAAATGAATAAATTTCTATGCTTTTGACCATCAGCCCAGGCCACATTGACTTACCGCCAGGCAGCGAGGTCATCCTCCACTACCAAACCTGGGACGACTACGAGGCGTTGCTATTGGGCCGCCGAGATAATGCCGCGGTCAAAATTCGCTACAACGCCCACACCCAGGAAATGCGGATTATGGCACCTCTTCCGGCCCACGGCAATCGCAGCCGCACCCTCTCAGATTTAGTGGTGGCTTTATTGCGTCATCAAAATCGAGACTGGCATGGGTTTGATCCAATCACTCTAAAACGGCTGAAAGAAGCTGGGGCTGAGCCTGATGCCTGCTTTTATATCCAGAACTGGCAAGCGGCCTTGGGGAAGGAGCATATTGACCTGAGCCAAGATCCGCCCCCCGATTTGGCTATTGAAATGGACTTAACCTCTCGCACTGATTTGGCGGTTTATCAAATTTTGGGCGTTCCAGAGGTGTGGATCTATCACAGGGCAGTCTAGCCCTTTACCAACTTACCCCCACTGGCTATGAGGAAAGCCTGAGCAGCCCAACGTTTCCCACAGTGGACGTCAAAACTATTCTGCCCCAGTACGTCGAACGAGCCTGGCTAGCCGGATCAAGCGTGGCGTTGCGAGAGTTTGATGCCGATTTGAAGCATCTTTGAGCGTAGTTTTGGATGGTGAGACCAGTGTTGAAGCTTGGACAAATTAGAGCCAATTAACTGACCTTTTGCTCTACGCCAAAGCCAACCAACACCAGGGTATCCAGGGGTTGCCCCTCGGCTGGGCGCTGGTAATTGAGAATGCGGCGAATCCGCATGGTCGGGTTAATCAGCAGAATGGAATCCACAGACACGACGCGGCTATAGGGCGTGGTCATCAACAGTTCGCGGGTGGTGGGGTCGTAGCGAAAGGTTGAAACAATGGGGCGGGCTTCTTCGTAGGCGCGATCGCGTAAGTAGTCTCCGGTAATTACTCCATCCACCTGTTCTTTGGGTACAAATAGCACCCGCAACTCCTGGGAAACCTGCTCTCCCTTGTCAGATACGGTATGGAACTCAAGCTGAAACCCGGGTAGCTGATTCAGGTCGTCAACGTTGGGGTAATCGTTATCGACTAGTACCTTACGCCTCAGGTCGGCAGTAATGGGATCGACCCGAAAATCGGTATGGGAGCGCTCGATCTCCTGATAGGTGAGGTAGTGGTAGGTGCGCTCAATCGACCACTGCCCCATGCAGCAGTCAAAGAAGTAGGTGATATCAGAGAGATCCATCGCTTAGGCCCCAGCCAGTATTCAACTAGCTCTAACCTACCAGGATTTCAGGGGATCGCCTCAACGGCCAAATCATCAAGTAATAATGCTTACAGAATTCCTGGCCAGATTGCGTAGAATTGCCTCCAGTTTCAGGCTCTATCCCCCTAAGGGGAAATTGCCGGGTTAAACACCTAACGCTATGATTAAGAAAGGTAACAAAGCATGGCTAAAGGCTTGACTTAGTTCGCCATGTTATTCATTACTAGCCACCTAGTTTCTCCCGTAACCTATGCCTTTCTCCGTTGATGCCGCCCGTATTTTAGCCGAGCCCCTGGTCACGGCGTTCTTTCAAGAAACCGCTGGAGACTGGCGTTCTGAGCGCCGCTATTACACCCTCAGCAGCGGTGAAACCCAGGAAGTTGTTAGCCAGATTAGGATTGAGTTTTTGGAAGCTGGGGCAGCTCAACTGCTACAACTGGCTGAATTGCATGGGTTGGATCCTCAAAAATCCTTGATTTGCGGTACAGCCGTAGCCTGGGAGAGCGACTACCTGGGTACGGGCAGAAAACCGGTGGTCGGCAGCACAATATTTGGCGTGCGGGGCACAACCTTATATCGAGATCGTGGCTTTGCCACCACTAAGCCTGTGACAGCTCAGTACCTCTTCCGCGACAACCGCACCCTGCAGCTTAAGACTGAGTACAACGATTCCTCCTTTGAAGAAGAAATCAAACTGATTGGGCAACGCTACCGCACTCGCCAAACCGTAATTTCTCGTGCTGGGCAAGAGATTATGATTGGTCAGTATTTAGAAACTCGCTGTTAGCCACGGCACTTTTAACTGGAGGCGCTAGTGTAGAACCGTAGGGCAAACCGCCAGAAGCGATTTGACGCTACTAGCAGCACCCCAGCCAAGAGGGTCGAGGCTAAGAGCCAGATCGAACCGCCCTGGCGGAGCATGGTTTGAGCCGGAACGGTTGTTAAGAACGCAACCGGGATCACGAAGGTAAAGAATACGCGATAGGCCACAGGATAGGCCGCGATTGGAAACCGCCCGGCTTCCAACAGCCCTCGCAGCACTTCAGTAACGTTGTAGATTTTTACAAACCAAATGCTGGTGGCTCCCAACATAAACCAGAGGCTATAGAGGCTAAGGGCTCCAAGGATGAGCGGTGGCACGGCCAGCACATAGGAACTCCAGCTCAGATCCAGCTGCCGCCCTGCATAGGCAATCACAATCACCCCAAAGATGACGTCTGGCAACCCCCAGGGCGAAATCGTGCGGGTTGAGAGCCAAAATTGCGAGCTGATTGGCTTGAGCAGCACAAAATCAAGGGTGCCCTGCTGAACCTGGGTGACGATTTTGTTTAAGTTTGGAATCAGTACCGTAGCCGAAAAGCCCTGAAGTAGGGTGAACATGCCCAACACCAGGAGAGCCTGTTCCCAACTCCAACCCTGGAACTGGTAGCCTGTCCGGTAAAACAAAAATAATCCAAAAATGCTGCCTACCAATCCGCCGAGGCTAGTCAGGGCGGCAATCACGAAATTAGCCCGGTACTCTAGCTCTGCCGAGAGAGCCGTGCTCCAAAACAGCCGCAACAGTTGCCAATAGCGCTCCATTACGCCCCCATGCCTGAGTACTGCCGCAGCCCTCGCCGCCACAGCCAGCGATTGAGCACGAAAAACAGTCCGCTCCACACCACCATAGCGGTAAAGCCCTGAACAACGTGCTCGGCCCGGTTGATCAACAGGCTGGCAGGAAAATAAATCAAGTAAGGGAAGGGCGTCCACAGGATAATGGCCCGCACCGCATCCGGAAATAACGAAAGTGGGGCAATCATCCCAGACAGAAAGGTGTAAAGCAGGAACCAGAACTGTTCTAGCGCTGTGGCACGCTCTGTCCAAAAGGCCATCAGGGCAAACGTGTACTGCATTACGAAGCGCAGGCAGAAGGCCAGGGTTATAGCTAGCGTAGCCAGCAGTAGATTGCCAAAAGTTGGTAACCAGGCGGCCTGGGGATACAGCAGCAAAAACAACCCCACCAGCAAAAACGCAAAGGGCAGGCGAGCAAAGCGCTCGGATACGTGGCTAAAGAAGTGCCGCCACACCGGATCCACAGGCTGAAGCAAGTAAGGGGATAACTTACCCTCCACCACCTCGCGCTCAAATTCCCAAATCACCCAGACCACGGTGAATTGACGCACCAGGAACACCGCTAAGAAATACTGCACCAGCTCCGTGGGTGCCAAATCAAACTGTCCGCTGCGGGCCGCCTCAGCCCAGAGGCCCATCAAAATTAACGGAACCGTACCCGACAGCACCCAAAACAATAGCTCAGCCCGGTATTCCACCATATAGGCATAGTACACAGACAGCATCACACGGGCAATTTTGAAGGCGTTTTTCACCATCGACGCTGGCTCCAGGGTTAATTAGAAGCCGTTTTGACTTCCTGGCTATTAATAGCTACGAGGCCTTAGCTCAGGGTTGCCGCTGCCGTGGAGGTATCTTCCTCATCGGTCACGACTTCCGCAAAGCGAACCACATCCTGACGCGGGTTAGCGTGGCTAACTCGAATCTGAAGATGCTCACCCAGAGCAACGGCCCGCTCAAACCGCATAGGCAACTCCAGAGCCAAGTCCTCAATCATAATGAGCCCCAAGCCTTCATCTTCCCGTAGCCATCGCAAAAACAGCGCGTCCCAAACCTGGTTTTGATGGCGGCGGAGATACTCTAAAGCCCAATAGCGCTTAGTCTGGCGCTCTACCAGGGTTGCTTCGTAGGCCGCCGAAGAAGCTCCCTGGGCCAGTTCCGTTACCTCGGTGGAGGAGAATGGCAAGGGTTCCCCCCGCAAATGCGCCTTAAGCTGAAAATGAGTTAACAGGTCTAGGTAGCGGCGAATGGGAGACGTGACCTGGCTGTAGCTATCTAGGCCCAGGGTGGCGTGGCGGCTGGGGGTAACGCCTACTTCGCTGCGAGTCATGCAGCGGCGGATAGCCCAATCACGGACTAACCCCGTGGGTAACTGGAGCAGCTCTTGCTCAGAGGGTAACTCTGGCTGGGGCTGGCTACGAAAGGGAATGGCGAGTTCATGCAGTTGGCCGTAGCGAGCGGCCACCTCCCCAGCTAGAATCATCATCTCAGCCACCATTTGTCGGGCCGTAGAGTCTTGCAACACCTCAATGACAATATCGTCTTCGGCTTCTAGCACTTTAATGCTCGACTCTGGCATATTCAGACTAATCGCGCCCTGGTTCATCCGCCACTGGCTGCGTACCTTCGCCCAATGAGCCAGAGCCTGGAGTTCAGGTTCGGCGGTAATGCCCAGCTCCACCATTTCATCCACGTCTTCGTAGGTAAGCCGGTAGGTTGGTTTTATCAGGCTGGGGTAAATGGTGTAGTCCTGCACATCGCCAGCGTTGGTTAGCGTAACGCCAAAGCTAAGGGCGCAGCACAGTTGCCCTTGCACCAGGCTCATGGGGCCAGTGGCCAGTTCCATAGGAAACATAGGAATCATGCCAGTAGGCAGATAAACCGTAGTGCACCGACGACGCGCTTCCAGATCTAAATCATCCCCTGGTAGAAGCCAGCGAGTCGGGTCAGCGATGTGAATCCATAGACGCTGAGTACCATCTGCCAGGGTTTCTACACTAAGGCCATCGTCAATTTCCTGGGTGCTGGCATCGTCAACGGTGTAGACCTTGAGGTGAGTCAGGTCTAGCCGTTGGGGGTCAGGGTCGGGCGGCGGAGACTGAAGCCGCTGCTGCACCATAGTGTAGATGTCCTCGGAGAAGTGGATGGGGATTTGGCTGCGTCGCAGGGGCAGATTTTCGTGAACGCTCCAAAGCCCCAATGCCACTAGGGTATCAAATGCGCCCGCTGGTGTCGGCGAACACCCCAACGCGGTAAGAATCTCAATCGCTTGAGCCCGCTGACTCGACTCCTCGCCAAGCAAGGCCAGCCGTTCTAAAATTTCCAGGCGTGGTCGATCGCCCTTCTCCCATCCTATAGATTCTCCCGCCAAACCTCGACGGGCCTTTTCCATAAAGGAGTTCCAGTCTTGCTGACGCTGGGTTTCGCGTTCTATTTGCCGCACCAATTCCTCCACCTGGGCCGGAGAACGGGGCTCGAAGCGATCGCCCTTTTGCTTGAAATAAATCTTATCTTCGCTTAGTAATCGATGGGCCGCGTAGCAGAGGGGGGGGCTTTGGTCAGAAAAGAGTAGTAGCGCCAAAGAAGCCGGGTCGGCAGACTCCCCGGCTTCAGTTAAAAATTCCCAGGCTATTTCCAAACTGGACGGGTCTAGGTAGGACTCCACCTCGGCCAAAAAGCCAGGAATATCACTAGGGGTATAGCCCTCACTCGCGACCGTGTAGGTCATCTCGCGGGGATGCAGGGTGTGGCTATGGCCGCGCTCGTCAACAACGACCCAATTTTTTTTACCTTCAGATCGGTCAACCACGCCAAGTCGCGGTTGACCTTGGTGCTTGAACTCAACTAGCGTACCTTTCTCCACCAAGCTGCTAACCCTGCACTTGCCATCTTCTCCAGCCTAGCCTAGCCTTCGCCGTTGACGTAGGGCAGCAGGGCAATAATCCGGGCACGTTTGATGGCGACGGTGAGATCCCGCTGCTGTTGAGCGGTCAAGCCGGTAATCCGGCGGGGCAAAACTTTGCCGCGCTCGGTAATGAACTTGCGGAGCAAGTCCACGTCTTTGTAGTCAATCTTCTCTTCTGGCTTAATTGGTGATACTCGACGACGAAAATAGGCCATGGGTCTTGCTTACTTGATTTCCTTGTGAACAGTGTGCTTGTTGCAGTGCGGACAGAACTTCTTCAGCTCAATCCGGCTGGTTGTATTGCGACGGTTTTTTTGAGTGGTGTAACGAGATACACCGTTAGAGCGCTTGTCCGGATTAGTCCGGCATTCAGTGCACTCAAGGGTAATGACGAGGCGGACGCCTTTAGCCATGACAATTCACCTAGACTAGTGCGGGTTAAAACTTAAGACACAGTCTTCCATTATCCCACGGTGGTTGGAGAAATGGCAACTATCCGTAAAGCAATTGCCCCCTGAGACTTGCACCCACCGAGCCAGATTAAATGAGTACTTCCTAACCACAGACAGGTGTAGGGCATCAGCAAACCGTTACCAACTTGGCAAACAGCGTTCCACCATCCAGTTTAACCATTCCCCAGGCTTTACCGCTTGACAAATCAATTTTTTTTGAAATGATGAAAGTATCAACTTTTTTTGAACTATTCAGTTCGCCGTTGCCTGGTAGCCATAGCGCGGTGCGCTGGGGGTTTGCTTCTGCCCTGTTGCGGCACTACTCAAAAGGATCCAAATCATGGCAAGGGTTGCAATTAATGGCTTCGGACGCATTGGGCGGCTGGTACTACGGGCCGGTTGGGACGATCCACGTTTGGAGTTTGTTCACATTAATGAGGTCAAAGGCGGTACTGAAGCCGCCGCTCACCTGCTCAAATTTGACTCCGTACATGGACGCTGGGCACCGGACGTTGGAGCTATGGGTAGCGACAAAATCATGATTAATGGCACACCCCTTAGTTTGAGTGAAGGCGTATCCCCTGGTGCCGTGGCCTGGGCAGACTACGGGGTTGACATTGTGTTGGAATGCTCAGGCAAATTTCGCACCCCAGAACTGCTAGAGCCCTATTTTCAAAACGGCGTCAAGAAAGTGATTGTGGCGGCCCCGGTAAAGGAAGTCGCGTTGAATGTGGTCTATGGCATCAACGACCACCTGTACAATCCAGCAGAGCATCACCTGTTGACCGCCGCTTCCTGTACTACCAACTGCCTAGCCCCTGTGGTCAAAGTTATCCATGAAGGCTTGGGTATTGTCCACGGCGTGATCACTACTATCCACAACCATACCAACACCCAAACTATTGTAGACGCCCCCCACAAGGACTTGCGGCGGGCCAGAGCCACTGGTTTATCCCTAATTCCCACCACCACTGGCTCGGCCACGGCGATTAGCCTGATCTACCCCGAACTGAAGGGCAAACTCAACGGCCTGGCGGTGCGAGTCCCTTTGCTCAATGCTTCCCTTACCGATTGTGTGTTTGAGGTAGCACGTCCCACCACGGTTGAAGAAGTCAATCAGTTCCTAGAGACCGCCGCTGACGGCCCATTAAATGGCATTTTGGGCTACGAAGAACGCCCTCTAGTGTCGGTGGATTACCTCAATGACCCGCGTTCCTCCATCGTTGATGCCCTCTCCACCATGGTCGTGGATGGCACCCAGGTAAAAGTTCTGGCCTGGTACGACACGAATGGGGCTACTCCTGCCGCATGGCCGACCTGGCCTGCAAAGTCGCCCAAAGTCTCTAGTCTCGAAGGACAGAAGGCAGAAGGCAGAAGGCAGCCAAGGAAATTCCCGATGCTTCAAGGCTGTTCTGACACTCAAATAGGAGGGCTATTTCTGTCGTTGAGTACTAGTTCCCCTATCCCCTGATCTCCTGCCTCCTGATTTCCTGTCTCCTGCCTCCTGTCTCCTGCCTCCTAATCTCCTGTCTCCTCCCCTCCCCCCCTCCCCCCTCTCCCATGACCTCCT
>JAAUUR010000239.1 GCA_012031045.1 Leptolyngbyaceae cyanobacterium SM2_5_2 | reverse complement strand
GCCACCAAGGTGTTTGAAGAAGTCTACATCATGACCCAGGGCGCCCCCGCAACAGCTCTAAGACGGTGGTGTATTACATCTACGAACAGGCCTTTGAGAAGTTTGAAATCAGTTATGCTTGTACCATTGGGTTGGCGCTATTTCTGGTTATCTTAGCGCCTTCAATCCTGCAGCTTTGCTTCGGCCAGCAGGATGTACCGCCCCTCAGCTAACTCCCCTAGGCTACCCTGAGAACCCCATTCTGGAGCCCCCCATCCTGGGACGATCTTAAATCGTTAAGCTGCAAATCATAGACTTCCACCTGGGTCGCGCCCTCAACGCGCATCGCCAGGTCAATCAGGTCTTCTAAGGTGGTGCGGCTGTCTAAATGCCCGCTCAGTACTACAGCGGCTCCGCGCTGTTTAACAACAATCTTAGCGGCATCCACCCGCCCTAGCCGCTCTTTGAAGCGGGCCTGGACACGCTTGGCTAAACCGTAGTAATCATACTCGCCATGAAGACCTACCCGCTCCGGTGGGATAGTTATCAATCGAGTGGGTTTACCTACAAAATCAGCGGGGCTGGCATAACACACCCCCCTGACGACTTGCCCTGCCGTTACTAACGATTGCCAACCTTGAGCCATTGCTGCCTACCCTTCAAACTTTGGAACATAGAGATAACCACAACCGGCCTAGCCAGTGGTGGTGGCATATTGAACCAGAAAATCCGTGGTGCCACGGAGAGGGGCTGAGGGCTTAGGTAAAATTATAAACTTATTATGAAGTGTTTTACCCAATTCCTCAGTAAAAACCCGTATTCGATGTTACTGAATGTAAAACTTTCTGAAAGAAGGCTATCCGTCGCTTGATTTAGTCAGAAAGACTTACCGCTACTCCAAAAGTTCCAAGGGTTTTGAGCCTAATCCGGACAAAATCTTCATCAGTATGAAGTCTCTGTTTCTGTGGCTTAGCCAGCTTGATCAACCAAGTATTGACGTAATGCTGGGGATCTTGGGTGGGAGGCGGGAGATAGGGGGCAGGAGTCAGGAGTCAGGAGGGGTGGAGGGGTTGGCTCCGATATTATGGATCCGTAAAATGGTTTTGGCTGATGTTGAGCCTGGACTAACCGGCTTAAAACCCCTAGCGTTCGGTGAGTAGAGCCACAGCATAGACGGCAATACCTTCTTGCCGCCCCACTGGGCCAAGGGCTTCGTTGGTGGTGGCTTTTACACCTACCTGATCAGGGGCAATGGCTAAAACTTCTGCTAATCGAGAGCGCATTGCCTGAATGTGGGGCTTGAGCTTGGGCTGTTCGGCCACAATTACAGAATCGATGTTGCCAACGGCCCAGCCTTTGCCTTCTACCAGTTCCTTCACCTGGGCCAGCAGCTTAAGGCTATCGGCCCTGCCCACGTGGGGATCGCCAGGGGGAAAATACAGGCCAATGTCTCCCAGGCTGAGGGCACCCAGCATGGCATCCATAATGGCATGGGTAAGCACGTCCGCATCGCTGTGACCGTCTAGCCCGCGATCGTAGGGAATAGTTACGCCGCCTAAAATTAAGGGCCGCCCCGCCACCAACCGATGGATGTCGTAGCCGTTACCAATTCGCAAAGCCATAGCAAGCGCGTCCACACGGGAATGCCATAACGGTTGTACCACATTCTCTGGCCTGTCCTGGGGGAGTAGCCTGCCCCCTCCCCTGGCGTTGGGCACAAGCCTGACCTGGGCACGTTAGCTCTAGCTTTTTCGAGGATTTCACCCGGTTTAGCTCACTCCCAACTCCTAACTCCTGATTGGCCAATGCGGAATACAGAATTCAAAATACAGGAGTCAGAAGCCAGAATACAGAATCTCCCACCCTCCTGACTCCTAACTTCAACTTCTAACTTTCCTTAACACCCCATCCCCCACCATGAAAATTGCCTACGCTACTACCTTCAATGTGCAAGATCGCTCTAGCTGGCCACGCCGCCATTTAGGGCTCTACGGCACCGGCCAAAAAATTGCCGGTTTGCTCCAGGCGGAAGGGGTGGAGGTAGAATTCTTAGGCCCACTGCATCTGCAAAAAAACTCCAATTACCCGGCTCAAGTGGCTATTTTACCGCGAAATCCTGGGGCAGACCTACTATAGTGGGGTATCTCCCCGGCGGTCTCGCATCTACGCCCGCCAACTAGAAGTTAAGCTGACCCAATCCAACGCCGATCTGTTGCTCTGTCCAGAAAATGCCATTCCCTTAGCTCAGCTCCACACGACGCGGCCCATGGTGCTGTGGACCGATGCCCTGCTCGGTAGCCTGGTGGATTTCTACCCCTACCTGACCAACCTTTGTCGGGAAAGCCGCCAACAGCTCCACGCGATGGAAAAAGCAGCCCTGGATCGCTGTGCGTTAGTAATTTTGAGTTCGCAGTGGGCCATTGACTCAGCGGCACAGCTGTACGGCATTCCTAACCACAAGCTGCGGATAATCCCCAGGGGCGCAAGCCGGGAACGAGACCGCACCCAAGCTGAGGTGGAAGCCCTGATTCAAAACCGTCCCAGCCAGCCCTGTCGCCTGCTGTTTGTGGGCGTGCAGTGGGAGCGCAAAGGCGGCCCGATGGCCCTTGAGGTGGCTAAAATGCTGAATCAAAGAGGGCTGGATACGGAGCTTTGGGTGGTGGGCTGTTGTCCCCCTGGTGGTAAGCTTCCTGATTTTGTTAAGGTGCACGGCTTTATCGACCGTGCTGATCCCACCGGCGAAGCTCGGTTTGATCAACTGCTTGGCGATGCCCACTTTTTGATTTTGCCCACCCAGGCCGATACCTTTGGCGTGGCCATTAGTGAGGCAAACGCCGCTGGGGTTCCCTGCGTGGCCTCGGCGGTGGGTGGCATTCCTACCGTGCTAGAAACTGGGGTAAACGGCCAAGCTCTACCCCTCAGCGCCACCGCTGAGGATTACAGTGACTTTATTTACAGCTATTTCCAGGACTATCCTCGCTACCAGCAACTGGCTGGTTCCGCTTGGCAAACCTTCAAGCACCGCCTGAGTTGGGCCGCCGCTCAGAAAACTGCCCTTGGTTATCTGAGGGAACTTATGCCTTAGCTTATCCTTAGGTTGTCGGTTGGGTGAAACGTAGTGGAACCCAACAGCCATAAGCCTTGTTGGGTTTTGCTCACGCGCCACTCAACCTACTGGATCTGATGATTTAGACTAGGGCTAGATCGCCAGAGGTGCGTTATGGCCTTGTTTAAGCAGTGGGGGTTTACCGCTGATAGCTGGAAAGGGCAGCGGGGCGAATACTGGGTACTGGCCCAGATGCTGCTGCTCTTGGGATTTGTGCTGGTGCCTGCCTATCAACCTGTGGATCTGGCTACGTTCCCGCGTCCTGGGCAATATAGTTTATGGGCCATTGCGGCGCTCTTGGCTATGTTTGCGGCCCTCTTGCTGGCTAAAGGGCTGATTGACCTGGGGCCTAACCTGACTCCTTTGCCCTACCTCGCGAGGATGGCGCTTTGGTGCAAACCGGTGTCTATGGCATTGTCCGTCACAGTCTCTACAGCGGGCTAATTTTGGGCACCCTGGCCTACAGCCTGTGGTCGCTTAGCCTCAGTCATTTCGCGATTACCCTAGCGCTGTTCGTGGTACTCAATGCCAAGGCAACCAAAGAAGAAACCTGGCTAGAGGCACGCTATCCCGACTATGGTGATTACCGTCAGCGGGTGAAAAAGCTGATCCCCTGGATTTACTAGCGGTGCCACTCCGTAATGCCGCCGAGTTTGTCGATCAGGGTGATGCCCTGGGTCTGAAGCAGGTCGCGGATGCGATCGCCCTCGGCAAAGTTCTTAGTAGCGCGGGCCTCGCGCCGCTGGGCTAGCAAAGCTTCGATATCCGCATCGGCCCATCCTGTGGAAGACTCCGTTGCCGCTTCAGGCTGAGCTTCTAACCCCAGCACCTGAGCCAGGCACACCAGGGTTTGCCACTGTTGGCGTAGGGTGTCTGGGTTGCTATCGGCCTGGCCGGTGTGGGTAATCAGATTGCCAGCCCGGCGCAGTTCCTTGGCAACATCAAACAGCACGGCTAGCCCTCCGGCGGTGTTGAAGTCATCATCCATCGCGGTCTGAAAGGCTTGCACCGCTGGAGAGTCTCGATCAATACGCATGGCCGCCGGATCGCCAAAGGCTGGGTCGTCAACATCGGCCCAGCCTAGCTTAGTGCCGAACTGGTAGCCAAGCCGTAACCCATCCTGGATGGTGTGCCAGCTATTTTGCGCGGCAGTGATGGACTCGGTCGTAAAATCCACGGGCTTGCGATAATGCCCCTGAAGTAAAAACAACCGCAGCGCCATGGGGTCGGGGCCGTCGGGGGCATCTAACAAATCGCGGATAGTGGTGAAATTGCCGAGGGATTTAGACATCTTCTCGCCACCCACGTTGACCATGCCGTTATGCATCCAGTAGCGGGCCAGGGGTTTGCCTGTCGCCGCTTCAGACTGGGCAATTTCGTTTTCGTGGTGCGGAAAGATCAAGTCGCTGCCGCCCACGTGGATATCGATGGTATCTGCCAGGTGTTCGCGAATCATGGCTGAGCATTCGATGTGCCAGCCGGGGCGACCGGCCCCCAGGGCGACTCCCAAAAGGGTTCGCCGGGCTTGGCCCCCTTCCACAGGGCAAAGTCAAAGGGATCCTGCTTGATGGATTCTGCTGCTGTCACCCGACCGCTGGCCCCCGCCTGCATATCCTCCAGCTTGCGGCCTGAGAGCTTGCCGTAACCCTTAAACTTGCGCACTGCGTAGTACACATCCCCATCCGCCGGGTAGGCGTAGCCTTTGTGTTCCAACTCTGTAATCAGGCGCTGAATGCCGTTGAGGGTTTGGGTAGCGTAGGTGTAAAGGTCAGCCTCCATCACGTTCAGGCGCTGCATATCCTCCAGGTAAGCTTGGGTGTAGCGCTCGGCTACCGTCTGCATGGTGGAGCCTTCGGTTTTGGCGCGATTGAGGATTTTGTCGTCAATGTCTGTGAAGTTCTGAACGTAGGTGACGTCATACCCCCGCCACAGCAAGTACCGCCGCACTGTGTCCCAAACAATGGAACTGCGGGCGTGCCCCAGGTGAGAACTAGTCGTACACCGTCACGCCGCAGCAGTACATCTTCACCTTGCCGGGCTCCAGGGTTTCGAGGGTTCTTTTTGGCGGGTCAGAGTGTTGTAAAGAACAAGGCTCATGGGCAGAGGGGGGCAGAACTGCGCAGCGGTACAGAACGATTCAACACTGAAACCAGGCGCTAAGGCAATTGATTTTGGATTTCCCCTCTTGGGAGGGGCAGGGGTGGGTCGATGTTGGATTTTGGGGGTGATGGGTAGGTTGGCCTGGGGGTAGGTGGTGATCCCCAGGCCAACCCAAACTTATCTAGCCGTCTGCTCTCCCTGGCCGACGATGGCCCGCATCCCTTCCAGGGTGGCTGGTATGCTGTTTGGATCCATAAATATGACTTTGCTGCTGCCGCTGCTGCCAATTTTGAGGCCCATTTCCAGGTAGTGCTGGGCAATTAAGAATTGCAGGGCTTCCCGCGTGCCCGGATCGGTAGCCAGGGTTTTGGCGATGACCTGCATAGCTTCGGCGGTGGCCTGGGCCTGCAGGATTTGCTCCTGACGTAGCGCCTGGGCCCGCAGCACGATCGCTTTTTGCTCGGCTTCGGCATCCAGAATGGCGGCTTTTTGGCGGGCTTCAGCATCCAGCACCGCCGACTCAGCCCGACCCCGTGCCGAGTTCACAGCCGACTCTCGTTCCCCCTCTGAGGTGAGAACGGCGGCACGCTTTTTCCGTTCTGCGGCCATTTGCAGTTCCATCGACTCTTGCACGGCCTTGGAGGGCACAATATCGCGCAGTTCCACACGGGTTACTTTGACGCCCCAGGGGTCGGTGGAAATATCCAGCTCACGCAGTAAAATTTCGTTGATTTCCGAGCGGGCCGTGAAGGTTTGATCCAGCTCTAACTGGCCCATCTCAGCGCGTATCTGGGTTAACACCAGGTTGACCATCGCCGATTGCAGGTTTTCGACCTTGTAGTAAGCCTTTTCCAAATCTACAATCCGCCAGTAGACGACGGCATCAACCGTGATGGCCACGTTGTCGCGGGTAATGCACTGCTGCGGGGGAATATCCAGCACCCGCTCCCGAATGGTTTGCTTAAACACCACCCGATCTAAAAACGGCACGATGAAATTGAGACCAGGGGTTAGCTTCTTACCGTTGTACTTACCCAGCGTTTCGACCAGGGCCTCGTCACTTTGGTTGATAATTTTGACCGAATTAGCGGCTACCGAGCCCCCAAAAACGAGCACCACGATAAAGCCAAATAAACTTTCCATGCTGTCTTAATTCCTCTTGCTTGGGTCAACACCGATGCTCAAATCTGCTGAATACCTGCAGAACCTTGATTCCACTGATTAGCCTGCCCAAACGCTGGCGGCCAGAGAGCCCCACGCCTCTCCCTTATCCCCTTAAGGCACTCTCTGGCATCACGTACAGCGTATTGCCCCGACGGCTAACGACAACTACGGGCTGATTTTCGGAAATGGTAATAGATTCGTCATCACAGCGGGCCTGCCAGGAGTTGCCTTCGTAGAGCACGCGCCCAGCCTCGCCGGGGGCAATGGGCGTTAGGGTGCGGGCCTCCGTAGACTCCTGCAGGACGTAGGGGGTACGCTTGGGCACAAAGCGCCGCAGCAGAACGATAAACACCAGCGAGAGCACTACCCACAGCACAATTTGCAGGTTGAAGGAGGGGAGCACCAAGGAAGCCAGAGCGACCACAAAGGCACTCACGCCCAGGGTAGATTCCACAAAGGCGGTGGGCAAAAACAACTCCATCAAACAGAGTACGGTTCCCAAAATGAGCCAGAACAAAGCGTAGTTCATGTTGGGTTTCCCACCGCAATTTTCGATATCCTCATAGGATTAATCTATCTTTAGGGTCAGCCCTTGTGGGGGCTGATTACATTGTTTTAACGGATGTCCGAAATCGCTGGCCCCATCACCACCCGCCTGTACCTATGAACCGTGTTGAGCGTCTACCCTCTCGCTACAAGCCCTACCTATGGGTGGTAGGCGACGGCATCGAAACTCTGCCTTTGGGGGAGTTAGTCGGCCAACGCTACCGCGTAGTGGCACCGCGCCTGTGGCTGGACACTCAGCCTGACCAGCGGCCTGACACCCCCGATATATTACCCAGTGCCGCTATCCCTTACCTTAAGACTCATTTCCACCGGCTGCACGTGCCAGGGCTCTACGGTGTGCTAGAACGTACCCTGGCCGCGCCTATTTTGCTGCTGGAGAATGCCCCCATTCATCCCCAAACGGGCGTGCTATTTCCTGACCTGGAAACAGCTCTGTTCACTGCCCCGCCGCTGCGCCAGGCCCACTGGCTCTGGCAAATGTGGGAACTGTGGAACACCCTGGCGGAATACGGGCTGGCCGCTAGCGTTCTCCAGCTTCAAAATGTGCGGGTAGAGGGCTGGCGGATTCGGCTATTGGAGCTATGGCCTGATGAGGCTGCTCCGACGGTGAACCACCTGGGGCAGGTGTGGCGATCGCTGCTTTCTCCCCTCCACCTGGCGATCTCTGAGCCGCTAACGGCCCTCTTGAACGACATCGACGCAGGCACAGTGGATGCCGAGGGTTGGGGTCTGCGCCTGAATGAGCTGCTGCTCAGTCAGGCCGCACTGGTGCCAGGGCGCTTTACCCTGGCGGGTGCTAAGGCCATTGGCCCTACCCAGCCCCGTAACGAAGATGCCTGCTGGCCTGACAGCACTACCCCTGTGCCCGCCCCAGAGGAAGAACTTCAGGTCTGCCTGGTTTGCGATGGCGTGGGCGGCCATGAGGGGGGAGAAGTCGCCAGCCAACTAGCGGTGCAATCCCTCAAACTGCAATTGCAAACGCTGTTAGCCGAAACCGAGAAAGAAGACCACCTGCTGCCGCCAGAAGTAGTAATGCAGCAGCTTGAAGCTGTGATTCGGATTGTTAACGAACTCATCAATTTCCAGAACGATAACCAGGGGCGCGTGGGACGGCAGCGCATGGGCACAACCCTGGTGATGGCCGTAGTCTTGCCCCAGCGGGTACGAACAGAGGACGGTTGGCGCCGGGCCAACGAAGTTTACCTGGCCCACATTGGCGATAGCCGCGCCTACTGGATTACGCCAGACTACTGCCATCCCCTGACGGTGGATGACGACATCGCCGGGCGCGAGGTCAGCGCTGGGCGGCAAACC
>JAAUUR010000238.1 GCA_012031045.1 Leptolyngbyaceae cyanobacterium SM2_5_2 | reverse complement strand
GGTGGCACCGCCCCCACCCATGAGAAAGACCCTACCCCTGCTCCTTCGAGGCTTGACCCACCCCCACTTCCACTAAGAGAGGCAGAGGCCACCGCCATAGGGCCGGTTGTCATCGCTTGATTTCGTCTGTTTTAAAGAGGTAGGTTCAGTAGGTCACAAAGTCTCCGCTCACCCTCTCCCCCAGCCCCTCTCCCAGGCCGGGAGAGGGGAGCCGGAAACCTTTTCAAAGTCCCTCTCCCGAACTTGGGGGAGGGATTTGGGTGGGCAGCTCACAGCCAGACATCGTGTTTTCGATCCACTTAGGATAACTCGTTCTAGCTTAACCCAGCCCTGGGGGAAAGCCTGGCCATGAATAATGGTGCATTGAGTTGACCAAAGGTTGGGAAAAAGTGTAGTGAACTCGACTAAACGCGATCGCCCGTAACGCTATTGTGTTGGCTCAACGCTAGCGCTCACCTATTTAGCGATTATTTAGCGATTTTTCTGTAGTTCTCCCGATAGCGCCCTATGAGTCCCCTGAATTTAGTCGTTGATCAACTTGTTACGCAGAATGGCCATCTGACTGAGGGCCTAGCCGACCTGGGGGAGTTTCTGGAAATTCTGCAATTGCTGATTCGAGAGCCCGCTGTGGTGGGTTGCGAAGATTCCTTTTTTCGGGTATTGCGCCGCGAGCTTGAGGAAGTTGGGGCGGAAGTTACCTACTACCACGGGGTTCTGGTGGCCCAGGGTAGCCGCCCCAACGAGCTGATGCTGTCGGCCCATGTGGATCGTCACGGGCTGCTCTGCACCGGGCCGAATGAGTTTCAGTATGCGGCCTTTATTGCCGGTAACCAAAGCGAGTTAACCGGAGATTCGGTTTCTGAGCAAATGCTCAACACCATCGAAAACCGCTTTCAGGGGCAGCGGGTGCAGGCCCATTTGCCCTATACCGGTACCTACATTGGTCAGGGGTTGATCACTCGGTCATACATCTGCCCAGAACGCAAAAACCTGATTTTTGAGGTCGAAGGGCTAGAGCACCTGCAACCGGGCACCCCGATTGCCTTCCTGGATCGGCTGCAATTCAACGATGGCTACATTTCAGCCCAGCTCGATAACGTGGTGAGTGCGGCGATCATCATCTTCCTATTCCGCTGCGGCTTTGCGGGCACCGCCCTGTTTACCGCCCAGGAAGAATCGGGTAAGAGCTGGCGCCATGCGCTGTCCTGGTTCCAGCGTCAACGGTTAACCACCCAGCGGTTGGTCGCCCTCGACACCAGCCCGTACCACAACCGGGCCGCCGCTGACGAACAACTCGTCACCCTGCGTCGTAAAGATGCCAGCGCCAACTTTGCAGAAGGCATTACCCAGGAACTAGCCGAGCGCTGCACTCAACTCGGCATTTCCTACAGCTACAAAGACGATTACATTGAGGCCCAAAACCGGGTTCGCACTAAGCCCTACTCCCTGGGACGTACCGAAATGGGCCGCCTCACCGCCGCCACTGACGGAGCCGTGACCGGTACTACGCTGCAAATTCCCACCACGGAATACCATACCGCCACCGAAACCGCCTCGCTGGCCGCAGTAACCGCAATGATTCGGCTGCTGCAAAGCTATATTTAGCTGAATAGTCACACATCTGAGCTATCCAGATTAGGGGCGCTACGGCTACATGGCAGTTGAGTTAACTAGCTGAGAGAAGTTAGCCGTCCGAGTTCTGAGGCAGGCAGCGGTCTGAATAACGGCTAGAGCAACAGCAAGCTCTCTAAAAGCTCAGGTTAGAATGGTTGAAAAGCTTGTATTGGGTCTAAACACGCGCTTAGGGATGCAGAAGACATGGTTACGGCCACTAAGCGATTTTCCCTGGCAGAGTACCTAACCTACGACAACGGCAGCGATCAGCGGTATGAGCTGGTCAATGGAACGCTAGTGGAAATGCCGTCAGAAAGCGATTTGAATAACGCTATTGCTATGTATTTGATTGGGGTCTTGATTCAGTTCATCCCGATCTTGCGGCTGCGTCGGGGCACAGAAATTATGGTCAGCGGCGCGCAGGCAACGGTGCGCTTGCCTGATTTGCTGGTGCTTTCTGAGGAGTTAGAACAAGCCCTAGCTGGCGCAAATCGCAGTCTGGTGACAGGTGATATGCCGCCCCCACTGCTGGCGGTAGAAATTGTATCCCCAGGCCGGGACAATGAAGACCGAGATTATCGCTACAAGCGCTCAGAATATGGAGCCAGGGGCATCGCAGAATATTGGATTGTCGATCCGGAACGAGCCCAGGTTGTCATCCTGACCTTAATCCATGGGCTGTACGAGGAAGCGATTTATCAGGGGAGTGATTGCCTACTGTCTGCCCTCTTGCCTAGGCTAGAGTTGACGGCACAGCAGGTACTTCAAGCTGGACGAACTTAGGCCCGGTTCATTTCGGTGAAGAGTCCCCTGCCTATTCAGAACTTTTTTCTGTTGGGGAGTTTCGTGACAGAAGAGATCAACGGTAGGATAAGCCTGAACCATACCAGCTAAGCACATGGTGAATCTACCCCCGACTCCGATGACCGCCGCCGTGGCGATTACATTTTGAGCTTTGATGAGTTACTCGCCATCGTGCTGGCTCTACTGGGCATTGGAGCCATCCTGTGGTGGGGCATGTCGCGCGGGCGTGACTTGTTGACCGATACCAGCCTATTTGGGCCAGTGCTTGAGGACGAGGCCAGCCGTCTAGAGGCCGACAACCGTGAGCCATCCACCGGTATTTTTGAGCCCCGCACCTTTGACGAGGAGCGACCGCCTGCCGGTGCCGCAGTTCGCCCCCAAGACTTAGACAGAAATGCCGGTTTGCCTCGCATCAGCGGCGACACGACCCAACCCCAGGCGGCGGCTCCTCCTACAACAACAACTGTGGTGCCTGCACCGGTGGAATTCCCCGATGCCGCCCCCCACCGAAGCCGTACCCCCAGACTACTCAAACCGCTAGACATTTCTGGACGTCCCTACCGACCACTGGGCCTATCCCTTCATCAAGGCCATGTACGACCAGGGCTACCTGCCAGACTTTACCTCTGGGCAGTTTCAACCCGACCAGGTGCTGACTCGCGCCGAGCTAGCCGCCTTGCTCGATCGGGCCTTTAGTGATAAGCCCACCGCCCAACCGCCCCTCAACTTTAGCGATGTACCCGACACCTACTGGGCCGCTGATGCCATCGACCGAGCCGTAGCCACAGGCTTTATGAGCGGCTACCCCGACAACACCTTTGCGCCCGATCGGTCGGTGCCCCGCTATGAGGTGTTAGTCGCCATTGCCACCGGCCTGAAGTTGTCGCCCTCCACCACCGCCGATGCCACCCTGCAATCCTTTGTAGACTCAGGCAACATGCCCGCCTGGAGCCGTAGCAAAGTAGCGGCCACCGCCGAGCAAGGGCTGATCGTCAACCATCCCAGCCGCGACCAGCTCAGGCCCAACCAGGCCGCCACCCGCGCCGAAATTGTGGCCTTTTTGCATCAGGCATTGGTCAGCCAGGGCAAGCTACCGCCGGTTAACTCTGAGTTTGCGGTACCGGCATTGTAGGGGCTCAGTACGATAGGATCATTGAATCTTTCTTGCTGAGCAACTTCCCCATGCGGCCCAAGCGAACTGACAAACCCAAGCTAGGACGGCTTGAACAACTTCATCCCGAAGACTACTGGCCGAATGCCGCCGAGTTTCAGCACTGGTTAGCCGAGGCAGATAACCTCGAATTGCTGAGTGAGGCCGTGGGGATGACGTTGTCGCCCCATGAGCCTGTCTTTGCAGAGACAGAGGAGGTGGATTACGGCCTGTTTGAGGTGCCAGACCGTGAGGATTTAGTCTTGGTGATGGCCCAGCCAGGGCCATCTGAGGCGGCTCACCTGGGCGATTTGATCACCTGGGCCGCCCAGGAGCAGGTGTCTACGGTGGTTTGGGTGGCCGCAGAGTTTGCCGAAGACCATATCCAGACCTTGACCTGGCTTAACCAACTGGGGGCCGGCATGGTTCAATTTCTAGGGATGGACGTTGAACTGTGGCGGATTGGTAAAAACGCGATGGCCGTGAACTTTAAGCCCGTTCACCCCATCACTGAGGAGGCCAGCGAGGATGCGGTCGCTGAAGCTGAAAGCCCGATAGCAGAACCCGTAGTGCCAGAGCCAGAACCGCTGACGGCACTCCAGCAGGAAAATTTAGATTTTTGGAGCGGGCTGAGCGATCTCATGGATCGCCAGGGTAGCCTGGTCAAGCCCGGTGCTCCCACGCCCGCCGCGACGATGGGCTTTGCCATTGCCCGGGCTGGCTTTCGCCTCAACGCCATTCTTGATCGCGAACACGGCAGCCTTTACACCGAACTACTGCTTTCTGGGGTAGACGCCCATCCCCACTTTTACCTGCTGGCCCACGAGCGGGAACTGATTGCCGATGACATTGGCCTACCGCTGATCTGGGATGACTCTAGCGAACACACCTGTGTGATAGCCAGCACTCTGGCCGAGGTGGACTTGGCCGATCGCGATTGCTGGCCCAACTACCAAGTCTGGTTTTGTGATTGCCTGGAGCGCTTCTATGAAGCCTTCTTCGAGCGCATTAAGCAGTTGGATGCCGCGGGCTACCATCCCTTGCCCCACCGCAATACCGAGCCCCTGACCAACGCCCTGGTGCTGCCCTCCAGCCAGCGGGGGTGAAGGGGGAAGAGGGAAAGGCAAAGGGCAGAGGGCAGAGGGCAGAAGGCAAAGGCTGAGGGCGGGGGATATAGACCATGGCGGCCTACTCCAGTCCATTGGTGCCCAATGACAACTCAGTGGGTTTTTCTCCTTCTGCCTTTCTCCTCCTGCCTTTAACCATCTCTAAGGACAATTCACCTCTGCATCAACTTGCTCACGGGTGGCTTGCACTTCGGCCAGAGCCGTTACCACCTGTCTGGCCGCTTCACCTACGGTTTCTCGCCCGGAAATGTTGTTAACGGTGCTGTCCAGGTTGTCGTAGGCGGCTTGCATGTCAGCCATGCGGCTAGATTGCACAGCGGCGGCTGAATCTTGTACAGCCCTGTAGGCGCTGGCTGCATTGTCGCGGGCGCTGCGCAGGTCACGCACCTGAGACTGGGCATTAACGGCCGCTAGTTCATCTAGGGCGGTACTGAGTTGGTCTAAATTATTGCAAAACTCGGCTTCTAAATCGGCGGTGGTGGGCTGGTCGCAGGCTAGTAGTAAAAAGGGCAGACTGGCCAGAACGCCTAGGGCAAGTTTCATTGGGTAATCTCCTGAATTAGTGGGGTTTGGATTAAAACTCAGCCATTTATACTAGGCTGCAATTGTATGGGAAACACAAGAAAATGTGTCGATGACTACATTATCTAACCCTTGCCCCTGTGGGAGCAGCCACGTGTATGGCAGCTGCTGCGAACCCTATTGCGCTGGAGCGGCCTACCCGCCCACTGCCGAAGCATTGATGCGATCGCGCTACACCGCCTTTAGCCAGGGGCATATCGACTACCTGATTGCCACCCACCACCCCACTCAGCGCACTCCTGACCAGCGCCGTAATTTGGCAAAAACTATCGAGACGACTACCTGGCTGGGGCTCACGGTTGTTTCTACACAGCACGGCCAGCAGACCGATCGAACTGGTGTGGTCGAATTCATCGCCTACTATCAAGACATTAACCGGCTGGGCCAGGTGCATGAGCGATCGCGCTTTGTGAAACAAAAAGACCGCTGGTTCTACGTCGATGGTGACCAGTTGCCGCCGGTTTTGCCCAAACGGAATGACCCCTGCTGGTGTGGTAGCGGCAAAAAATACAAGGCCTGCCACGGACTGTAGGGGGCTATCCAGGAGTAACTGAGGGCGGCAGCGTAGCTCTTAACCCAAATTTTAAGAATGCCTGCGTTTATGAAGTGAAACTGAGCGCATATTCCATACTCAGGTCATCGGGTCTGTGTGACTCCGCTACCCCTAGTTCACTCTAAAACTATGACCAATCTGCAATCTAGGCCCACGTCAAATCTCCCGGTGGAGCAGCCCGTAGAGCTGACGCCCGACGTTCTTGACCGGGTGCGGGAGGGTGTAGTCACAGCTCAGGATCGGAGGGTGCGGCGGTACATTGACAAGGATTTAGAAGAGCTAAGCGCCATTGCCCACGGTCAGGCGGATGGCCGGGTAAGCGGGCGGTTTCGCCGCTGGATGATGCGGCGGTTCATCAAAACCTTCTTTCGGGTGCGGATTGAGAACCGCCACTACATTCCCACCCAGCCGAATGTGCTGACAGCAAACCACCTTAGCCATTTGGATCCGTTCTTAATTCTAGCCTTTGTGCCCCCCCACCCCTACTACTACATCCTGGGCGATGCCCGCACGCTTTACAACAAAAGCTGGAAGCGCTGGCTACTGGGCTGGGCGGGGGGCGTTATTCCGCTGGAGCGCTGGTGGAAGGAAGAAATGGCGGTAATGGCGGCAGCTGAAGCCGGACGGGAGGAGTTCCAGGAACTTTCTGACGCGATTAAGGAGCATGTGCCGAACGGGAGCTCCATCCAGCAGATGCGCCAGATTGACCAGGCGGTGCAAGCCCTACTGGCCAGGAGCGATGGCATTATGATCTTCCCCGAAGGCGTCTGGGCGATCGGGAAGGGTGTATGCATCCCCTGAAGCGGGGCACGGTGCTGTATGCCATGCGGTCTGGGGTACCGATTGTGCCGGTGGCGATTATTGGTACCAAGGAGTTGTACTTTCGCAAGCGGTTGACGCTGCGGTTTGGGCCACCGGTTCAGGTTCCCCATCAGGCCCGCCCTAAACGAATGGATATTGATGCGGCCCTGGCCAAGCTAGAAGCGGCGTTTCAGGAGCTATTACCACTGCATTACCAGGAACCCCAGGGGCCAAAGTTTTTTGGGAATTGGTTAAAGCGCTTGTTTTGGTAAACCCATCACAGAACGCCGTAGGGTGCATCCGCGCTAGCGATGCACTAAACCCCCCCATCAAATCATTCGCCATCGGTGAGCGGTGCATTGCGGCTATCAGGCGGATCACCCCTGTGCGTAATGGGTGGGGCCGCGAATGCACCCTACTTCAACACATGCATTCCCCCATTTGTGATTGGCTCCAGCTTGATAGGCTCTAGCTCAGCAGGCCGATGGGTATCCTGGAAAGCGCTGGCGGGCAGCACTCGGCGGATTTCTGCCATGGTGGTGAGGCCCGCCGTGAGTTTGGCGATGGCGGCATTGCGAAAGGATTGGAAGCCGATTTTGTGCAGATAGCGATGCAGTTGGCTGTGGGTGCCTTCGTAGATGATGTGGCGCACGGTGTCGTCTATATTCAGCAGTTCAACCACGGCTTCGCGGCCCCAATAGCCAGAGTTAAAGCATTTGGGGCAGCCCTGACCAACCCACCACTGATCAACGTTGGCCGGTTGGCGAGAGATCACCCAGTCAGTTCAGGTCGCGATCGCTGGGCACCGTAGGCACCGCACAGTGGGGGCACACCTTGCGCACCAGGCGTTGGGCCACAATGCCCAGCAGGGCGTCGCTAATCAGGCTGGGGTCGGGGCCAATATCCTTCAGCCGGGGGATGGCGCTAATGGCATCGTTCGTGTGCAGGGTGGTGAGCACCAGGTGCCCGGTTAAAGCGGCACGCACGGCGGGTTTTCGGCAGTTTACGTGGTCACGGATTTCTCCCACCATGATGATGTCGGGATCCTGGCGCAAAATGGCCCGCAGACCAGCGGCAAAGGTCATGCCAGCGGCTTCGTGGACTTGGGTTTGGGTAATGCGGGGCAGAACGTACTCCACCGGATCTTCCACCGTGACGACATTGACCTGTTCGGTGGCGACCCGTTGCAGGCTGGTATAGAGAGTGCTGGTTTTGCCAGAGCCGGTGGGGCCGGTGAAAATCACCATACCCTGGGGTTGTTCGAGCCATTGCTTGTAAATGTCCAGCGCCGGGGGAG
Source organism: Leptolyngbyaceae cyanobacterium SM2_5_2 (assembly GCA_012031045.1). Classification (GTDB taxonomy): domain Bacteria; phylum Cyanobacteriota; class Cyanobacteriia; order Phormidesmidales; family Phormidesmidaceae; genus Nodosilinea. The sequence goes on along the minus strand of JAAUUR010000238.1, from coordinate 313 downwards.
TAAAGCCCAGTTCTTCAATGCTGGTAAAGGGATTTTCGCGGGGCAGTAGTCGAATCACCGCCTTTTCGCCACCCACGCAGGGCAGAGTGCTAACCCGCATATCCAACCCCACATCTAACTCGCGGCTGCTGGAGTAGCGATCGCCAATCCGCGCATCCTGGGGGCAGCGGCTCTCGGCAATGTCCATATTGGCCATCACCTTGAGGGCAACGACGGCGCGGCGGCTAATTTCCATTGGCAGCGTGGTAATGTCCCGCAAAATGCCGTCAATGCGATAACGAATCAGTAGCCCCTCGCTGGTCGGCTCCAGGTG